>CAMDDY010000113.1 GCA_945893125.1 Bordetella parapertussis | reverse complement strand
GACTGATGGCAAAGCCACTATCATGTCGGTAAACATGACCTGAGTCTGGCCTGCCAGGAAATCCGACATGGCCGGCGACTGACCTCTATAAGGAATATGCACGATTTGAATCTTTGCGGCATTGCTGAAAAGCACAGCAGCCATATGCGGCGTTGACCCGTCACCAGCATTCCCGAAATTAAGAGCACCAGGTTGTCGCTTGGCCAAATCGATCAGGTCGCGTGTACTGCGGACAGGCAACGCTGGGTGCACTGCCAAGAGATGCGGGGACGTGACTACCTGACTTACCGGAGCAAAGTCGGCAACCAAGTCGTAGGACAACTTTTTGTATAACGTTGCGTTGACCGTCTGGGTTGGTGTGACGACTAGTAGCGTATAGCCGTCCGGCGGCGCTTTTGCCGCAAGCTCCGTTGCAATGTTGCTGGCCGCGCCAGGCCTGTTCTCCACGATCGCTTGCTGTCCAAGCGCTTCTGTCAGCCGTCTGCCGATTACCCGACCAACCACGTCGGTTGTGCCACCTGGAGCAAACCCGACCAAAAGCCGTACAGGTTTGGTGGGATATTTCTGGCATACCGCAGGACCTGAGAATGAAATCAGCGATGCAGCCAGTATGGTCGTGGCAAAGCGGAAATGTTCCCTTGGCATCGACTCCTCGCTTGGGCATGGTGAAGTGGCAAATTGTAGCCCTAATAACTTTGTCGGCGCTGTCTCGTGTAGATACGCCGGCGTAAAAGCGTGCATCTCATGCGCGATTTGCTGCAGCGGCAGTGTTGTGGCGGCATATTCCAAGGGCTCATGGCGGCTTGACTGACAAATTCACCGCCCACACGATACCGCAATTCGAAGCGAACCTGGAAAACCACCTGGCACACTGATTTCCACGCGAGCGACTGGCCTCGATTTGTCAGGTGCTCCGTGACCAGTCGCGTCTCGAAAAATCACACGACGCCAAGAGTTACGCGAACTCGCCTTCATCCCGCATCGCACGCAAGGTCTTGCGCCACGCGTCGACGGTGAGCTTGATGTCTTCCACCGTATGCGCCGCGGATACCAGCCCACCGCGCCAGCTCTTCGGATCGACGCCGTTGTTCATCAATCCCAGCACCACTTTCCTCAACATCGTTTCGCGCTTGTCGGTTTTGAACCACTCCGACGGTACCGCGTGTGCATCAAACGCCGTCGGCTTGATGGGCCGGCTCTCGGGGTTGGTGAAGAAATGGAAGAACGAGTAATCGCCATATATCGCCCACGGCACGCCCTCCTCCTCCAGCACTTCATTCATGCCCTTTTTCAACGCATGCGACATCGCCGTGGCACGCGCGCAAATGTCGGTGTCACGGATAAGCTTGAGCGTGGCGATGCCCGCCGCGGCGCATACCGCGTGCCCGTTGTGCGTGCCTTGATGGCTGATGCGCTCGTGTTTGGCGGCGGCTGATATTTCAAAATCGAGCCAGCCCAGTATCTCCTTGCGGCCTGCCACCGCACCACCGGGCATGCCGCCCGCCAGCACCTTGGCCAGCGTGGTGAGATCGGGAATCACATTCAATGCGGCCTGCAAGCCACCGGGGGACGCGCGAAAGCCGCTGACCACCTCGTCGAATATCAGGTACACGCCATGGCGACGCGTAATCTCGCGCAGTTCACGCAGCACCGCGGGTGATGTCGGCACGCAGCCCGAGCTGGTGCCCAGCGGCTCGATCAGCACCGCGCCGATGTCATTGCGTGTGGAAAGCTGACGCTCAACCTCGGCCATGTCGTTGATGCGCACCAGCACAATGCCCGCCGCAACTTCGGGCAACACACCGGGCGTGACAGCGCCATCGAGATGATCCTTGTTGCCGAACGCCACATGGTCGTGCCAGCCATGAAAATTGCCCTGAAAGCGAATGATTTTTTCCTTGCCGCTGGCCGCGCGCGCAAGGCGCATCGCGAGGTGCGTGGCCTCGGTGCCAGACGAGGTAAAACGCACACGCTCCGCTGACGGCACCATCTCGCAAATCAGGCGCGCCCATTCCAGCTCCAACTCCTGTGCGGCGGCGAAGTGCATGCCCTTTTGCAATTGCGCCTGCGCCGCCGCCACCACCTGCGGGTGCTGATGCCCCAGCAACAACGAGCCGTGCCCGCCGTAATAATCGATGTATTCGTTGCCATCGATATCCCACTTGCGCGAACCCAGCGCACGATCGACGTAAATGCCATAGGGCCAGGTGCGTCGCGAGTCATGCACGATGCCGCTGGGCAACACCTTGACCGCCTCTTGATAACGCGCGGCCGAACGCGACGTGCGCTGGCGATAGACATCGACTATGCGGGATTCGGCTACTGTGGCTGCATTCATATACGGCTCCGTGAATTTGGCTTTGGTGACGCAATAGTGACGCGATGGCACGGAAGAATATACGTTTTCCCGTAGGGGATGCCAGCACATTTCACGCACAACACGCTTGACCCACTATGTGTACAGCGGCTATTGTTTGCGTCAACCAATCACTCGCGCACCGCAAGGAACAATATGGACGATGGATCATGGGGCCTGAGCGCCGCCGAAGGCAGCAACGTCAAGCAGCGGCCCGAGGCCTTCGGCATACGTGGCATGGTTGCCTCCGCGCATCCGGCAGCGGCGTTTATCGGCCTGTCCATACTGCAACGCGGCGGCAATGCCTTTGACGCCGCGATTGCCGTGGCCGGCGCCGAAGGCGTGGTCTTGCCTATGAAATGCGGCTTGGGCGGCGACGCGTTTGTGGTGTTGCACGATGCCAAAAAGCGCGAGATGGTGGGCTACAACGGCAGCGGAGTGGCTGCAGCGGGCGCCACCGCGGATTACTACATCGGCCGCGGCCACACGCAAATGCCGCTCGATGGCGTGCATGCGGTCAGCGTGCCGGGCGCGGTAAGTGTGTACGAGGCCATCTGGAAGCGCTACTGCACGATGCCCTGGGCTGAGCTGTGGGCGCCCGCCATTGATCTGGCGGAAAACGGCGTGGCCATCACCGATTACATCAGCAAGCGTTACGCTGATCGCGCGGACAGGCTGGCGAAATTTGAATGGTCGGCGAAACAGTTTCTGCCCAACGGGCGCGCCCCTGCTGTTGGCGAGCGCTGGGTCGCACCCAATCTGGCGAAGAGCCTGCGCACGGTGGCCAAGGGCGGCGCCGAGGCCTTTTACCGGGGTGAGATCGCGGAAAGGCTGGTGGCGTTTTTTAAAAGCGTGGGCGGCTTGTTTGAGCTGGACGATTTCGCGCGGCAGCAAGCGGTAACGTATACGCCGATCTCCAGTGACTATCGCGGGCTGACGGTGCATGAAACCGCGCCGCCGTCGCAGGGCTTTATGTTGCTGGAGCAATTGAACATTATCGAAGGCTTTGATTTCAAATCGCTGGCCCCGTTTAGCGCGGAACGCATGCACTTGTTGATTGAAGCCAAAAAGCTGGCCTTCGCCGACCGCAACCGTTACGCCGGCGACCCGTCCTTTGTGAAGTGGCCGCTTGAAACACTCATGTCCAAGGCCCATGCCGCAAAACGCCGCGCTGAAATTGACTTGAAGCGCGCGCAGTGGCCCGCAGGCGCGGTGGTACCGGAACACAACGGCGACACCAGTTATTTCGCCGTGGCTGACCGCGATGGCAACGCACTGTCGTTCATACACAGCCTGTCGAATTCATTTGGCTCGTGCCTGGTGGGTGGCGACACCGGCATCACGCTCAACAATCGCGCGGGGCGCGGCTTTAGCCTCGACCCCAACCACCCCAACGTGATCGCGCCTGGGCGCCGAACCATGCACACCCTCAACGCCTACATCCTGTGCCGCAATGGCGAGCCATGGCTGGTGGGCGGCACGCCCGGCGGCGACCAGCAAACACAGTGGAGCACGCAAGTCATCAACGGCATAGTCGACCAAGGTATGTCGCTACAGGATGCCGCCGACGCGCCGCGGTGGTACAGCTTTCCCGGCACCGATCCGGGCAATCTGGGGCGCACACCGTCGGTCAAGATAGAACAACGTATACCCCAGGGCGCGTGTGATGCCTTGCGCGGCCTCGGTCACGCCGTCGAGATGATCGGCCCCTGGTCGGGTGGCGGCGCGGTGCAGTTGATACAACTGGATCGCGAGCATGGCTTGTTGCGCGGCGCCAGCGATCCGCGGATCGGTGGCATGGCGCTTGGATTTTAACCCGGAGTAAAACATGACACCCACCATTGATTGGGCCGCGCTGCGCCGCGAATTTCCCACGCTCGAAAAACGCACTTATCTCGATATCGCGCGCAAGACCATACCGCCCAAGTGCCAGGAAGCGGCAGTACAGTCCTATTTCCACGATGTCTACAACAACGCGGGCGCGGATGCGTGGTCAGCCGATAACGTCGCGCTTGGGCGCGCGGAGGTCGCGCAACTGCTGGGCGCCAAACCCGGCGAGATCGCATTCACCAAAAACACCACCGAGGGCCTGACCATCGCCGCGCATGCCTTCGATCTGCGAGCCGGTGACAACATTGTGCTGACGGACATGGAGCATGTGGCGAATATCTGGCCGTGGAAGCACTGGCAGCAGAAAGGTGTGGAGATTCGTTACGCGAAAAACCGCGCGGGCCGTCTGCCGCTGGAAGCCTTCATGGAACAGGTCGATGCGCGCACGCGCGTCGTCTCGACGGCTTACGTGACCTACGGCAACGGATACCGGGTGGACCTGCTGACACTGGGTGCAGAATGCCGCGCCCGTAATATCCGGCTGGTGGTGGATGGCGTGCAGGCTGCGGGGCTGCTCGCGGCCCCCTTGTCCTCACTCAACGCAGACATCGTCGCCATCGGCGGACACAAGGGTCTGTTCGGCCTGACCGGATCAGGTATTGTGTATTGCCGCGATGAACTGGTGGATCAGTTGCGCACCCCCTTCATCAAGGATCCTGTGCCAGCGGGTTCAGCCGTCGCCAAGGCGCACATCAATAGCCAGTTTGACTATGTACGCATCGCGCACCGCTTCGAAGGCGGCAATCCCAACTTTCTAGGCATACACGTGTTGCGCGCGGGCGTGAAGTTTCTCAATTCCATCGGGCTCGCCCACATTGAAGCGCGCGTGCAGGCGCTGACCACACATTGCCTTGATCTGATGCAGCGCAAGGGCTTGAAGACCGAGACGCCGCAGGCATGGGCCGAGCGCGCGCAGATCATCAACGTGGTCGTGCCGGAAGCCGGCGGACTGATGGACGTGTTACGCGAAAAACATGGCGTTATCACCAACGTCAAGGATGACCGTTTGCGAATTTCGATGAGCTTCTTCAACAACGAGGACGATGTCGAAAAAGTGATCGGGGCTATCGTCAAAGAGACAGGATCATAAATTATTATTTAAAAACAATTACTTATGACAACTCACTCTTGCCGTATCCCCGCGTCCTTGATCACGCGCGTCCAGCGCTGAATTTCGTTCTCCACCATTTTGCGAAATTCTTCCGGCGTGTTGGGTGCGGGTTCCAATGCGCTTTGCGCCAGCCGTTCGCGCATGTCGGATGCGTTGATCGCGCGCATCATTTCCGTGTGCAGGCGCTGAATCACCGGCTTCGGTGTACCGCCCACCGACATAACGCTGTACCAGTTGCTGACATTGACATCATTCACGCCGGACTCGGCAAGCGTCGGCACATCAGGCAGTAACTTGCTGCGCCTGGCAGCCGCCGCGCCGAGTATCTTGAGACGCCCGGCCTTCACCAGCGGCAGCGTGACCGGTGCGGTGGCGATGGTGGAATAGATCTGCCCCGCCACCACGTCCGAGATCGCGGGCCCCACGCTCTTGTAGGGCACATGCGTCATGTTGATACCCGCACGCAGACGAAACAGCTCGCCCGTCATGTGCGTGCCACTGCCACTGCCCGCCGACCCGATGGTGAGTTTTGCGGGTTGCGCTTTCGCGGCGGCGATAAATTCCTTAAGATTTGCCGAGTAAGGCGACGAGGGATTGGCCACCAGAATGTAAGGCGTCTCGGCGATCACTGACACCGGATCGAAATCCTTCAACGCATCGTACTTCGGATCCTTGAAGAATGCGATATTGATGGTGAAACCAGAATCAGCAAGGATCAAGGTGTAGCCATCGGGCAAGGCACGCGCGGCAATCTGCGTGCCCAGCAGCGACGCCGCGCCGGGTCGATTGTCCACGACCACCGTCTGCCCCATTTGATCGGTGAGTTTCTGCGCGATCAAGCGGCCCGCGAAATCCGAACCGCCGCCCGCCGCAAACGGTACGATCAGACGTATCGGGCGCTTGGGGTAATCCTGTGCCTGCGCCGCAACGACGGCAACCATCAGTGCCGAAGTGATAATCGAGAAACCAAGCCGCTTCAGTGCATTGATCATGGATTGCCCTCTGCATGGATGTGGGCACCACGGCAGCAAGCATACCTGCGCAGCAAAAAAATGCAATGCGCGTTTCGTTGTGACTCGATAGCCATACGCATGGTCACCCTCTGCGATCCCTCAGTGGCATAATGTGTAGTCCTGATCAGAACACAATGAACAAACCTGAAAACAGGCTGGGAGTGGATATCGGCGGCACCTTCACGGATATCGTGATGATTTCGCACGACGGCACGGTCTATAGCAAAAAGCTTCTCTCCACACCGGCAGATTACAGCGCAGCGATAGAGGATGGCATCGCCAGCCTGTTTGACGATGTTGGGGTGGATGCGCGCAGCATTACCGAGTTCGTCCACGCGACGACCATTGCGACCAATACCATCATCGAGCGCAAGGGGGTGGAAGTGGCGCTGGTGACAACCATGGGGTTTCGCGACGTACTCGAGCTCGCGCGGTTTCGATCACCACGGCCGTACGACGTCGAATTCCGGAAGCCCGAACCGCTGGTGCCGCGGCGGCTGCGCTTCGAGGTGACGGAACGCATCGCCGCGGACGGCAGCGTGGTGCAGCCCCTCGACCGCGGCGCGCTTGAAGGCATCGCGCAAGCGCTTGAGCGCGAGAAGGTCAGCGCGCTCGCGATCTGTTTCGTCAATGCCTGTGCGAACAACGCGCACGAGACGCAGGCTGCGGCATTTTTCAGCGCGCGCCTACCGAAAGTGTCGGTCACGGCATCGACTGCGCTGCTACCGCAGCTGGGCGAATACGAGCGCAGCAGCACGACCGTGATCAATGCGTATATCCGTCCGGTCGTAAAGAACTATGTCGACGCGCTTGAGCGCCGCTTGAAGACGCTGCGGATAGGTGCGCCGCTGATGATCATGCAGTCCAGCGGCGGCATTTCGCCGGCGGCGATGGTTTCCGATATGCCGATCACGATCATCGAATCCGGGCCGGCAGCCGGCGTGCTGGGCGGTCAACGCATGGCCACCCACACCGGCATGCGCGACATGATCGTGTTCGATATGGGTGGCACGACCGCCAAGGCGACGATCATCGAGGATTTTGCGTTCGGTGTGAGCAGAGAGGCCGAGGTGGGTGGCGGCGCGGTGCTGGGCCAGCGTATGATCAAGGGCGCGGGCTATCCGGTGCAGGTGCCGACCATAGACATCGCCGAAGTCGGCGCGGGCGGTGGCAGCATCGCCGCAGTCGACGAGGCCGGCGGGATCAGGGTGGGGCCGCGCAGCGCGGGCGCCGACCCGGGGCCGGTGTGTTATGACCGCGGTGGCATTCAGCCAACCGTTACCGACGCGAACCTGCTGCTGGGATACCTGAATGCGCAGGCGCTGGTCGGCGGCGAATTACCGCTCAATTTCGACAAGGCACGCGAAGCCGTTCAGCGCATCGGCGGCAGACTCAAGCTCGACGAAATCGCCACGGCCTACGGCATTCATCAGATCGCCAACGCCACCATGCTGCGCGCCTTGCGCGCCATCTCCTCGGAACGCGGGCGCGATCCGGCGAAATTCATCCTGCTCGCGATCGGCGGCAACGGGCCGGTGCATGCCACATCGCTGGCGGAAGCTGGGGGACTCACCCACGTGGTGGTGCCACCGGTCGCCGGGCTGTTCAGTGCGCTGGGCATGTTGTTCGCCGACGTCGAACACCAGCTCGTAAAAGGTTTTTATCGTGAATTGCGCAAGACGCCGCTCGCGGAGTTCAATGCCGCGGCCACGGAACTCGTCATGGCGGGCCGCGCGCAGTTGGTTAAGCAAGGTTTCGTCACGCCGGATCGCCAGCGCATCGTGATCTCGGTGGACATGAAATATCTCGGACAAACTGCACCGCTTGCGGTGCAACTCGCCGGATTCCCGGCTACTGCAGAAGCGTTCGACGATCTTGCCCGCGCATTCGAAGCCGAGCACCAGAAGATCTTCGGGTATGTCGCGACCGGCGACGCCATTCAGTTTGTCGCATTAAAGGCGATATGCAGTGGTGTGCCGGAGACGCCGCGCATGCCCGATCGCGTACAACGCGGCAATGAACGGGCTGTCACGGCGGGCAAGCGCAAGGCCTACTACGGCGAGGAGCACGGGTGGCTAGAAACCTCTGTCCTTTCCCGCGCACAAATCACTGAAGAGCCGGTGCCCGGGCCGCTGATCGTCGAAGAGTACGACACCACCGTCATCTTGCGCCCGGGATGGACGGCGCGAAGAGACACGTGGAACAATATTCATATGGAGCGTGTGCAGTGAGGAAGGATTCATGGTGAATATCAATCCTGTCAAACGCGAGCTGCTGAACAACGCGCTGGTCACGATAGCGGACAACGTGATGGTCATGATCGTGCGCACGGCGCGCTCCTCCAACGTAAAGAACAGCCTTGATTTCTCCGCCGCCATTCTCGACGGTGACGGGCAGCTCGTCGCACAGGGTCTGGCCGTGCCGGTTCACCTGGGCTCCATGATGCCGGCGCTCAAGGGCTGCCTAGCCTATTTCGGGGACGACATCGCCGACGGCGACATGCTGGTATGCAATGATCCCTACTCTGGTTGCAGCCATCTGAACGACGTCTATATGTATAAACCGGTGTTCGCCGGCGGGCGCCGTGTCGCGTGGATCGGTATCATCCTGCACCACTCCGATCTGGGCGGGCGCGTTGCGGGCGGCAACGCCGCCGACAGCAACGAAATCTTCGAGGAAGGCCTGCGCATACCCCCGGCCAAGATCATAGAAGCAGGCAAGGTCAATAACACGATATTGCGCTTCATCGAGTTCAACACCCGTGTGCCGGAACGCGTGATGGCGGACATACGCGCGGAGATGTCGGCCATCGAGCTGGCCGCAAAGGAGCTCGAAAAACTAGTCGCGCAATGGAACGTGACGGGGAACGTGACGGAATTCTGCGCGTATCTAACGGACCTGATCGACTATTCAGAACGGCTTACGCGCGCACAGATCAGGCTCCTGCCTGACGGTGAAACCGAATTCACCGAATGGAACGACGACGACGGCATCGGCGGACCGCCGGTCAAGATACACGTGAAGCTGATCAAAAAGGGTGATACGATCACGGTGGATTTCAGCGGCACCGATCGCCGCGTCGGCGGTGCCGTGCACAGCTACTATGTATTCACCGCGTCCTGCGCGTACGCCGCGATACGCACCGTCCTCGATCTTGGCATTCCGAGCAATGCCGGGTTTTACCGGCCCATCGAAGTCATCGCACCAGTTGGCACCTTCGTCAATGCGCGATTCCCCGCAGCTTTCGGCTCACGCGGCCAGAGCGGGTACCGGATACGCACGGTCGTGCTGGGTGCGCTCGTCATGCTGCTGCCCAATCGTCTCACTGCCTGCACCGGCGGCTCCGAATTTGCGATCGCGATTTCGACCCACGACGACACAGGGCGCCGCTCACTGCATCTTGAATTTCACAACAACACCGGCCATGGTGGCGGCCCGGACCGCGACGGGCAGGACGCCGGCCCGAACTGCATCGGCAACCTCGCCAACATGCCGGTGGAGTTCATCGAAGCCGAGAACCCACTGCGGGTGGAGCGCTATGCGTTTATGCCGGATACGGAAGGTCCGGGCCAGTATCGCGGCGCACTGGGTATCGTGCGCGAATACCGCATTCTGGCCGAAGAAGCGATGGTGCAGGTGCGTCAGGACCGGTTCTTGCACGCGCCGTGGGGCGTGTTCGCCGGTGAAGAAGGCGCCTGCGCGCGTGCTTACCTGAACCGCGGAACGAGCAAAGAGGAAGTGCTGCCCTCAAAATTTATCCGCACCCTGCGGCACGGCGACGTGTTTTGCGCGGAAATGGCCGCTTCCGGCGGTTACGGCAATGCGTTCGAGCGTGACCCTGCGGCAGTGGCGGAAGATGTGATGGAGCAAAAGATGAGTCTTTCCCGCGCGCGCGAACGATACGGCGTTGTTATCGATGCCGCGACAAACGAAGTGGATGCGGTGGCGACTGCCCGTGAACGAAAAAATAAACGCGCCGAAAGCGTGCATACGAAGCGTCCTTGACCAAGGAGGCAACCGATGAAGCCGATGATGCTGCAAATACACTGCTGGACAATGTCCTTGTTTATGTTGCCGGTCACAACCGCCGTGCTGGCAGCCGACAATTCCAGGCCCGACGAGCGCCCAATCCGGCTGATCGTGCCATTTGCGCCGGGCGGCGCCTCCGACGTGCTGGGCCGGATCATCGCGCAGCACCTGACGGAGTCCCTCAAGCGCCAGGTCGTCGTTGACAATCGCGCAGGCGCGGGCGGCAATATCGGCATGGGCATAGCCGCCAGAGCGGCGCCCGATGGCTACGTGATGTCGATCGCGAGTAGCGCGTTCGTGGTCAATCCCAGCCTCTACGACCAGATACCGTACGACGCGATCAAGGATTTCGCGCCAATCACCAACATCGCAAGCGCGTCCACGGTGCTGGTCGTGCACCCTTCGGTTGCAACGAAATCGGTGAAGGAACTCGTGGCGCTGCTCAAGGCATCACCTGGCAAATTCAATTACGCGTCTTCAGGTGCCGGCACTGGCCAGCATCTGGCCGGTGAATTATTCAAGACGGCAGCCGGGCTCGACGTGTCACATATTCCGTTCAACGGCGCCGGCCCGGCGGTAATTGCAGTGCTCGGCGCGCAGGTCCAAATGGGCTTTTCGTCATTGCCCGCCGTACGCGCGCAGATCGCCAACGGAACGTTGCGCGCGATTGCCGTCACGACGATGAAGCGCGCTGCCGCGATTCCCAATGTGCCGACTTTCGACGAATCGGGATATCCCGGATTCGAAGTGGACTTCTGGCAGGGTTTGGTGATGCCGGGCGGCACGCCACGGCCCATCGTCAACCGCATGAATGCCGAGATACTGCAAATGCTGGAAGGACTGGAAATCAAAAAGCGCTTGGATGGCCTTGGCTTCGAATCGGTCGGCAGTTCGCCCGAGCAGTTCGCCAGACAGATCGCGGCGGAGCTTGCGAAGTGGGGCAAGTTCATCAAGCAGGCGGGAATCAAACTGTGATGTCCGGACAGGATGCCGTGAACCTGACCCGCCCGAATCGTTTCGAGATCGACCTCGGAGCAATTGCAAGGTGTGTGCAAAATGTGCGCAGGACCATCGGCCCATCCATCCATTTTTTTGCCACGCTCAAAGCCAATGCTTACGGCTACGGCCTGTTGCCCGTGGCGAAAACAGTCGTCGGCGCCGGTGCGAATGCGATTTCTCTGGTGAGCCTTGCCGATGCCGTGGCATTGCGCGAAGCCGGGATGCGCGTGCCGATCATGG
>CAMDDY010000112.1 GCA_945893125.1 Bordetella parapertussis | reverse complement strand
AGTGGAAACAACATGCGGATCAGTTCGTCCTTCTGCTCGTGGCTAAAGCTCGACAGATTCGGCAGTTGATCCGGCAACTCGTTCATAACTCACAGCATACGTCACGCTTACTTAAAGTACAATCATTTCCCTCACGCTGACCAGAGACGTCGGGCCGAACCATGGCCCGGCGCAGCCGATGCAGCATCATCCAAGCGGTCTCGTAGCTCCCAAGTCCCAGGACGCGTTGTAACCCTAACGCGCTGATACCGTGCTTTTGGCTGGTGATGGTCCAAATAGCGGTAAACCAGACGCGAAGTTCTGTGCGTGTCTTATCAAAAATCGTACCCGCCGTTGCCGTCGTCTGGTGCCTGCATGACGGGCAAATCAATCGGCCGCGACTGTTTCGCTCAACTTGAGCTGATGCCTTACACTTTGGGCAGATCAGACCGGCGGGCCAGCGTAGTTTTTCCAGATAATCACGACACGCCTGTTCAGAGTGAAACCAATCCAGAAACTGAACCCACGTTCTTGGATAGTCTTTTCCCCCTGTCGGCGCTTGCTCTGGAATGGACATGCAGGCATTTTGCCACTTGTGGAGCTAAAGGGATACCCCGTTCATCAATACAGTATAATGCGGCAAGCTTCTGTATTGCAAGCGGATTCAAGCAATGCCAAACGGCGTGTTAACAAGCGCGCCGGGGTGTTAACAGTCGTTTTTGCTGTATAAAACTAGGTGGCGAGGAACAGAATGCCTTGGTATCGGGCGAGGATTCGCGGAGAGAACTTCTTTATGCAGTTTGATGAGGAGGTGAAACGGCTTGGCTTTTTCACCAACCGTTTTATCGAAGGCTCTAATTCTTCAGAGGTCGAAGAACGCGCAATCGCTCAAATCCGTGACGACCCCAAGCTCAAGAACGGTCTATTAAATGGAGTCGAAGATCCGCCCATGATCTTTGTGGACGAAATCGTTGAGGTCGACGCCGACACAGTTCCCGAGATCCGCCCCGGCTTTGCGTTCTTCCCGGCAGCAAATGATGCGTAAGCCACCTAACACCACGCCCTCCCCGGACGCGCGCGCCGGTGGCCGTGAACGTTAGAGCCACGAGAATGGACGCCACAGTCATACGCTTCACCACCAAGCTCTTCGACGTCACGAAAGAGCGTCCCAATGACATCAACCCAATCTACGGTGAGTCCCTCCTTCTTTGGCTGGCTGACAAGTTGAAGGGGCAAGTCGTGGTGCCGGAACCTCAAACGGAAGATTGGGGCTGGTACGTCGACATTGATTGGAAAGGGCGTCAGTACATGCTGGGCGCCAGCGCCTCGGACGAAGAGAATGGCCAACGTGAGTGGGTCCTTCAGATCGTGAAGCACAGGAGCCTCAAGGAGCGCTTTCTAGGAAAGGAAAAGATGGCCGCTCAAGACGAATGCTCGGCCCACATTCACCAACTGCTGGCGTCTGAACGGGCGTTCTCGGGGGTCAGCGTTGACTAGTCGTGGCTCTAACTATTCATTGGTGCGGACGCCTATCGGCGCCGCACAATTCAAACGTTATACATCTTGAGCACATAAGGCACACAGTGGTAGTATCTCCACTATGAAGCCCATCAGATGGAGCGCGGAGAAAAGCCTTTCGCTCAAAGCGGAACGCGGCGTCTCATTCGAGGAAATTCTTTCCGCCATCTCGCAAGACGGTCTTCTCAAGATAATGGAATACCCGAATCAAGCAAAGTACGGGCATCAAAAGATGTTTGTGGTGCGAATTCGTGAGTATGCTTACCTCGTGCCTTACGTTGAAAGTGAGCAAGAGATTTTCTTGAAAAGCATCATGCCGAGTCGCAAGGCGACTCGGGATTTCTTAACCGGAGGCAAGTGACATGAACGGCGAGCGATTGTTGGAACAGGAAATCTTAGCCTCCTTCGAGCATGGCGAATGGAGTCCCGTGCGGAATCAGAAAGGCGAGATTGCGCGGTTTAGAGCAGCAGCAGCGGCTACGCTACTGAAGAACAAACGGGTGAACATCAGAATTTCCTCGCGGGATTTGGAGGGTTTGCAAGCCAAGGCCGCAGAGGAAGGAGTTCCTTACCAAACGCTTATGGCGAGCGTCCTTCACAAGTTTGTGTCGGGTCGCCTAGTCGATACAGCAAGACGTATAACTACGCGTTCAACGCGGACGCGCGCAAAAACTTCGCGCGCCGATTAACTCGACGTTAAGCGCCATCCATCATGACAACCATTCCAGAACGCGACTGGCGGGTCTTTCGGGAATTGCGGGTAATCGCCTTGGAGCGTTTCTGCGAGCGCGTGCTGCGCGAGGTCGGCGACATCGCGGCATCCACCGGAAAATCATGGCATGAGCGTTATGGCGTTATTTATGGCCTGATTGAGCGCGAGGATGCCGAATTGGCACGCGCGTTTGACGGCGCTTCCCGATCCCGTGCGTTTTTGCAACTCGCCGCCATGTGCGCCCGCGATTTGCTCACCGCAGAAGAACTCGACCGCTTCACGCCGGAGACGCGTCAACGGCTTGAACCAATGCCCAAGTAAAGCAGCGTCTCCCTGACAACATCACCATGCCGTTCACGCCATTTCACATGGGACCCGCCCTCGCCATCAAAGCGGTGGCCGGGCGTCATTTCAGCGTGCTGGTATTCGGCATCGCGCAAGTGGCAATGGATATTGAACCGCTGATCGGCATAATCCGGGGCGCCGATGTGCTTCACGGCTGGAGCCATAGCTACGTCGGCGCCACCGCCATCGGGCTCGCGGTGATGCTGCTGGCGCCCCCGATATGCCTGCCGATACTGCGGCGCTGGAACCGCGAATTGCAGCACCACGGCGCGGCTTGGTTAAATTCACCCGAACCTATCGGACTTGGCGCGTCAGCCGCCGGGGCGTTTGTGGGAACCTACAGCCATGTCGTGCTGGACAGCATCATGCATTCCGACATCACGCCGTTTGCGCCCTGGTCCGCGGCAAACGGATTGCAAAGCTACCTATCCATCAATGCGCTGCACACCGTTTGCATCATCGCAGGTTTAATCGGCGTCGCGGCATGGTTTGCCGCCGGGCTGTGGCGCAGGCGCAAGCCGCGCGTAGATTAACGCCGGCGGCCAACTCACGTGCCGCGCACCCAACCTGAGTCCCGCGGGAAATCAATCATGACGCCCATACAAGCCTGCACCCTGCCGGACGGCGCGCTACTTGCCCGCTACCAGAAAGATGGCGCGTATGCCGACTGCTACTTCACCGACATTGCCTTGCCCGTTACCCAAGCGCGGTATGTCGAAGCCTTCTACACCAGCGCAGTCTTTAAACTTGAACGCGTGTTACTTGCGTGGCTGGTTTCGCGCCCCTCCACGGACGCACAGGCGCGCGAACTGGCCGACGGCACTCGCCATTCATTCGCCGCCTGGAGCGTGGAAGCTCGCAAAGACAACCAATTACTGCTGTGCGACTACCTGGCGCGCACGCGGTCGTGGCTTATGAGCGCACCCGCGGCGGATAGCTCAACCACGCGGCTGTACTTCGGCTCGGCCGTGGTGCCGCACACCGGTCGGCGCACCGGGCAGGCGCGCATGGGACTGGTGTTTCGCGTGCTGCTCGGCTTTCACCGGCTGTATTCCCGCATACTTTTGCGGGCCGTCGTGTCGCGCCTGCACGTTCTCGGCACATACGCGCGCGACACTTGACCCGTGTCAAACGCCCACCGGCGCGACGTCTTGAAATTCTTCAAACCACAGGGGTGGTTCGACAGGCTCACCACGAACGGCCTCCCAATTGACCGTTCGCCCCGAGCCGGTCGAAGGCTCGGCAGCCATTTGGAAATGCGCTCCTGGCATCTGCTTCATTGTCTTCGCCTTGCCACCGGTTACATCACCAGTTCCACCAGATACGGCCCGTGTTTATCCAGCCCGCGCTTGAACTGCACGGCAAGCTCGTCAAAATTGGTTGCGCGCCCGCCTTCGACACCGTAGCCCTTCGCGATGGTTACCCAATCGAGCGCGGGTGAACCGAGCGTGAGCATGCTCATCGCGTTGCGGCCCGGCGCGCCCGCGCCGACATTGGCAAGTTCGTTCACCAGAATTTTGTAGATGCGGTTGGCAAAAATCACAACGGTGACGTTGAGGTTTTCGCGCGCCATGGTCCACAGCGCCTGCTGGGTATACATCGCGCTGCCGTCGCCTTCGAGCGCGATCACTTTGCGATCCGGCGCGGCGATGGCCGCACCCACCGACGCCGCCAGCCCCCAGCCTATCGAGCCGCCCATGATGGAGAGCCAGTCGTGCGGGCGCGCGCCCATGGTGGCCGGCGTAAACGCACGACCGCTGGTGATGGCCTCGTCCATCACGATGGCGTTTTCAGGGAGCATCACATTAAAAAACGCGCCCAGCCCATCGAGCGTGATAGCGCCGGTGGGCAGTGCATTGCTGAAAGTCGGCGCATTGGCCAGCGGCGCCGCGGCGCGCGCACCCAGTTCGCCCGCGAGCGCTTCGAGCGCGCCTTCGAGGTCTGCTTCCGGCCCCGCCACTTTGATCACTTCGCAGCCTTCCGGCACCAGCACACTGGGCTTGCCGGGATACGCAAAAAACGACACCGGCGATTTTGATCCGACCAGCACCAACTGCCGCGTATCCTTCAACACTGCCAACGCACTATCCACGATAAACGGCAGTTGGCGTACCGGCGTGCGTCCCGCGCCGCGCTCAATGCGCGCGTTGCCCGATTCACTCATCAGCCCGCAGCCTGTTTTAGCGGCGATGCGCCCGGCCCATTCCAGCGCGCGCCCGCGCAACGCGGCGTTTCCCAGAAACAGCATCGCGGACTTGCCGTTTTTCAACGCGCGCACGCCGTCGGCGATAGCCTCTTTTGACACTGCGGCACGCGGCGCGGGCTCGGCCACTTGCGCGGGGCCATCCGACTCGCCCCACGCGGTGTCGGCGGGCAATATCAACGTGGCGATTTGTCCGGGTGCGGTGCGCGCCGCCTGCACCGCCAGCGCGCCATCGGCGGCAATGGTTTTTGACGAATGCGAAGTCTTCACCCAATCGGACATCGGGCGCGCGACGCCTTCGATGTCCGCGGTGAGCGGCGCGTCGTACTGGATGTGATAACCCGCGTGCTCGCCCACCACGTTGACAATACCGGAGCGCGCTTTTTTGGCGTTGTGCAAATTCGCGAGACCATTGCCGAGGCCCGGCCCCAGATGCAGCAGCGTCGCCGCCGGTTTTCCCGCCACGCGGTAATAACCATCCGCCGCGCCCGTCACCACGCCTTCAAACAAACCGAGGATGCAGCGCACGCCTTCCACGCGATCGAGCGCCGACACAAAATGCATTTCCGAAGTGCCGGGATTGGCGAAACACACATTCACATCGCCATTCAGCAACGTGCGTACCAGACTTTCAGCGCCGTTCATTATTTTCCTTTAAAAACATGCAGTTACGATACTTTATCGTTTGCACCACACTTGCCGCGAGGCGAGCGACTGGCAGGTCGGCGCCTTGCGCTGCTCCGCCGTCACCACGCGCATCGCACCGTCCGATTGAAGGCGGCTCCACTCGCTGCGCCATGCGGCATACGGATGATTGGCGGTGCGGCCTTTGAGTTCCTGCGCTTCCCACAGATCTTTCACATTGAAGCCGAAGCGCGGCGTCAGCTCTTTGCGCTGATTGGCGGGACGAATCTCGAAATCGAGATTGTCCAGTATCAACGGCTCATCGCCCGGCGTCGGATAATAGGCGAGCACCATGTGCGCGCCGTTAACGCCGCCGCTGTTGTACTGCGCATACATGATGTGCAGCTTGCTGTCGGGCACGCCCAGCGCGCGCAGGGCAAAATATTTGGCGATGGCGTAATCCTCGCAATCGCCGCCGCCGTTGGCGAGAAACTCCACCGGCTTCGCCCAGTAATCTTCCATGCACCACTGCAAGGGGTCGCACACGAACAGCGTTTCGGCCACGTAATCGTTCACCAGCTTCAAGCGCGCCGGTTCCGGCAACTCGCGATTCGCCGGCGATTCAAGCATCGACTTCCAGCCGCCGAGACGGCGCTGGATATCGCGCCGCCAGGCGTCATTGTCGCCCGCCACCGCATCCATCAAGCGCTGAATCTCGGCGTCGTCCACGCGCACCATATCGGCCGCCGGCAACGCGGTAAAAAACACCACACTCAGCAGGAACAGCAGTGATTGTCGCAAACGTTGCATAGCGCCTCCTCATCTCTTGCCATGATTGAATGTACCGGGTAAGTCTACCGCGAATGGCGCCCGGCCCGGTTCGCTAATCTGCTCTTGCGCCGGACGCCTTGACCACCTTTTCCCACTTCGCACTTTCGATTTTTAGAAACGCGCTAAACACGCTGGGCGCGTCGGCCACCACCTCCGTGCCCATGGTGGCGTAACGCTCTTTCACTTCCGGCGAGTTCAGCGCCTTGACCGACTCGGAATGCACACGCGCGAGCCGATCCTTTGCCATGCGCGGCGGCGCGAACAAGCCCCACCACAAATCCGCCTCGTAGCCGGCAATGCCGGCCTCGGCGATGGTGGGCACGTCCGGCAGCACCGGCGTGCGCTTCGTCCCCGAGATGCCGAGCGGGCGCACGCGGCCCTGCTTGATGAAATTCAGCGCCGCCGGCGGCACGTCAAACAGCATTTGTATCTGCCCCGAAATCATGTCCGGATAGACCAGCGCCGTGCCTTTGTACGGCACATGCACGATGTTGATGCCCGCCATCAGCTTCAACAACTCGCCGGACAAATGAAACTGCGTGCCGATGCCCGACGAACCAAAATTCAGTTTGCCCGGCTGCGCCTTGGCCAGCGCGATTAACTCCTTCAGCGATTTTGCCGGCACCTGCGCCGCCACCATCAACACCGTGGGCGAGATACCCATCGCGGTAACGTGCGTGAAGTCGGTCAACGGATCGTAAGGCTTGATTGTATAAAGATGCGGCCCTATCGCATGCGTGCTGGTCGTGCCCATGGTGAGCGTGTAGCCATCGGGCAACGCATTGGCAACGATACGGCTGCCAATGGTGCCGCCCGCCCCCGGACGGTTATCAACGATCACCTGATAGCCGATTTGCTCGGAGAGCTTCTGCGCAAACTGCCGCGCCAGAATATCCGTGGCCCCCGCAATCGGAAACGCCACCACCAGGCGCACCGGTTTGTTCGGGTAGGTCTCTGCGGCATGCGCCGTGGAAAATAGCACGCCAAGCGCCGCCGATGCCATTAAAAAGTGTCGTATTTTCATATTTAAAATATTGTTTAAAAACAAATAGTTACATTATTCAACCAACTTGCGCATCACCGCATACAACTTAGACTTGGCCTCAAACCCCACGCCCGGCATATCCGGCATGGTGACATATCCATCAACTACCGGCGTGTTATCCGCGAAACCGCCGAACGGCTGAAACACATCCGGGTATGACTCATTGCCGCCGAGCCCCAACCCTGCCGCGATGTTAAGCGACATCTGATGCCCACCGTGCGGACAACAACGGCGTGGCGACCAGCCGTTTTCTTTCAACATCGCCAGCGTGCGCAAATATTCCACGCAGCCATACGACAACGCGCAATCGAATTGCAGCCAGTCGCGGTCGGCACGCATGCCGCCGTGGCGAATCAGGTTGCGCGCGTCCTGCATCGAAAACAGATTCTCGCCGGTCGCCATCGGGTGTTTGTAGTGCTGCGCCAGCTCGGCCTGCAACTGGTAATCGAGCGGATCGCCTGCTTCTTCGTACCAGAACAATCCGTACGGCTCCAGCGCCTTCGCATACTCAATCGCGGTTTTCAGATCAAAGCGCCCGTTGGCATCCACCGCGAGATTTTTGCCGTTGCCCACCACCTTGATCACCGCCTCGATGCGCTGTAAATCATCGGCCAGCGAGTCGCCGCCGATTTTCATTTTCACCACCGAGTAACCGAGGCCGAGATACTTTTTCATCTCGTCCTGCAACGCCGTCAAATCCTTGCCGGGGTAGTAATAGCCGCCCGCCGCATAGACAAACACCTTGTCGTCCACGCGCCCCCCGTTGTAACGCTCCGCCAGCAGCCGATACAAGGGCTTGCGCTCGATCTTCGCCACCGCATCCCACACCGCCATATCCACCGTGCCGATAGCCACCGAACGCTCGCCATGCCCGCCCGGTTTCTCGTTAGCAAATAGCGTCGCCCAGATGCGATGCGGGTCCAGGTTATCGCCCCCGTCGTTCATCAGCGATTTCGGATCAGCCTCCATCACGCGCGGAATAAACCGCTCCGCCAGCAAGCCGCGCTGCGCGTAACGGCCATTGGAGTTAAAGCCGTAGCCTACAACCGGCTTGCCGTCGCGAACCACATCCGTGACAACAGCAACCACACTCGCATTCATCTTCGAAAAATCGATGTACGCGTTGCGGATTTCAGAGGCGATGGGAACAGCGGCGGAATGGATGGCGGTGATGCGCATGATGATAAAGCTCGCTTAACAAAGAAGTCCCCTCGCCCATGTTGATGGGACGAGAGATAGAGTGAGGGGCAAGCAACGCGAATGAGGCCGGTTGCAAACCAACGAACAACAAGCGCCGAAGTTTATCGCGTGAAACGCCCGCTGACCACTGCGCACCACTTACCCGTGCACGGCTCGCTGGACGCGGACACCCCCCGTGCGTATGCTGCACAGAGATCGGCAACCCGACACCGTCGTTCCCGCGCAGGCCGGAACCCATGACACAGCAGCACTGAAGACGGCTTATGGATTGCCACCTTCGCGGAAAAGATGCCAAGTCGCGCGATACGCGATAATCTGACGCTACATGGATTTCCGCTGGAAGAAAAAACATGACACGCAACATCAATCCATTGACCAAAGCCATTATCCGCTGACGGAGCAGGTATGAAACTCGATCTCAATTCCCTGGCAAGTTCAATCGAATCTCTGGAAGCCAGTTTAAACGTCGTCGGCAATCAAGTGTGGTTTTCCTCGCTTCCAACGGATGCGCAAAACACACTGATCGCGGGCGTCATCCAGAACTTCGAGTTCGTTCATGAATTGTCGATCAAAATGATCCGCCGCCGCATTGAAATGGATGCCGCCAGCCCCACCGAAACCGACTTTGCCAACTTTCGCGATTTGCTTCGCACGGCCGCCGAGCGCGGAATGATCACCGACGTAGAGGCATGGTTCGGTTACCGCAAACTGCGTAACGAGACGTCGCATACGTACGACCGCCAAAAAGCGCAGAAGGTCTTCCACGGCATACCGGCGTTTTTACGGGATGCCAAGGCGCTGATGCGTGAACTGCAGGCGCGCAATGTTTGAACCCGCAATCGACATCCGCCCCGATCTCTGGGTGATCGTTCGCGATATTCTGCAAAAACACGTGCCGCAATGCGAAGTGTGGGCCTTCGGCTCGCGCGCCACGCGGAAAGCCAAACCCTATTCCGATCTCGATCTCGCGGTGATCACACAGACGCCGCTAAGCCTGCAAGTCAGTGGCGCGCTGGCCGACGATTTTGCCGAATCCGACCTGCCGTTCAAGGTGGACGTGGTGGATTGGGCTACGACCAGTGAATCGTTTCGGGAGATTATCGGGCGGGACAAGATCGTAGTGCAGCAGCCCATCAAAACCAATCTGTAAGGGCTGGGTTATAGCGACCAGTTTGAGCCGCACTACACTTCGTGAAGCTGGCGTGCAGCTGACTGACTGCGGCCTTCGACGAAATCCTGCGCACTGTCGGCGACTTCGAACAGCGCTTCAATCAGCCCGCTGAAAAATCCTGACGTTCGTCAAAAGAACACCAAAGCCGAAATATCATAGGCATTTGTTTTTAAACAACTTTTTAACAATACCACAATCGCATAAGCCCCCCCACCCGTCGTTCCCGCGCAGGCGGGAACCCATCACACACGCACCTTCAGCACCACGGTTACCTCACCCAGCGCCGCACATCAACCCGCAAGCGCCGCCGCGAACAGCGTCACATCCTCTACGGCATCCAGATTCATCACCATGCCGTGTATGCGGTCTGCGTGTTCCTGTGTGGTTGCGAGCAACGCATTGGCGTAATACTTTGCCACGATCTCCTGCTCGCTCAGCGTCCGCTCGGGCGCGCCGCGGTTGATCTCTTCGCGATGCGTATAGGCCTGCCCCGCGCGGGTGTACACCGTGACCTCGCCGGGATTGGATGCATGGATGCGCCATTCCGGCGCAATCTCATACTCAACCTTGGCGGCCAGCGCGAGCACGCCCGCATCCTGGTACGCGCCTGCCTCCATCTCCGCGAGACCATAGCGCCCGCGCACGAACGCGCTGGCAATCGCGTACGGCAAACTGAATGACGCGCCGTGGCTGCTGTCGGGCCGGCGCTTGTTGGCGAGCGGCTCGCACACGATGCCGACGATTTTTCCCGGCACGCGCGCGACGATGCGCACCACGTCATCGGCACGCAGATCATGCGTTTCACGAATGATGCGGGCGGCGTCGGCAAACGCATGTGAAAAATGGCAGGCGGGATAAGGCTTGATGGCATTGCGGTCCACCTCCCACGCCGCGCCCAGATCGCGCGTGGCCAGCGAGTAATCGCAGGCATCCACACGCGCCCCCATGTAGAGCGGGAAAAACCCGAAGGCGCCCTCATAGGCCGCGTACGGCCCCAAAAACCCGGACTGCGCCAGCGTGGCCGCGGTAATGCCCGACACCGCGGCCCAGCCCGGCTGAATGCGCTTGGTGCCAGGCCCGCGCTGATCCTGCGCGAACTGCATGCTGCCGGCGGCCATCGACAAGGCAATGCCCTGCGCATTGATCAACTGCTCGCGATCCAGCCCCAGCAACTTGCCCGCCGCCAGCGCGCAGGCAAACGCGCCGAGCGTGCCGCTGGGTTGAAAGCCCAGCGCGATCAACGCCCCCTGCGCCACCGCGCCCAGCCGGGCCGAAATCTCCATCGCCAGCGTACACGCGGTCAGCATGTCGCGCCCGCTCATCCGCCGCCATGCCGCCACGCCCAACGCGCACGGCAGACTGAACGAGGTGAAATGCATATTGCCCGGCATGTACGTATCATCGTAATCAAGGCCGTGAATCAGCGTGCCGTTCATCATCACCGCATCGCGCATCTGCAACCGCGCGGGCATGCCGATCACCGCCGCGTCGCCCGCCGCCAGCGTCGAAAGCCCGTGGTAAACCGAGCGCGCAAAATCATGCCGCGTGGCCGCCAGCGCGACGCCTATGCCATCGAGCATGTAATACTTGACGCGCTCGCGGCTGGCCGCGGGAATGGTTTCAAACGACGTGTGCGACGTAAAGTCAGCCAACGTCTCGGCGAGATAGCTCATGGGAATTCATGCCTGTTAGGGTTGCCGGATGCGCCATTGTGCTGCGTTTGACCAACAATGCTGAGTGTCGCATATAGCCACCGATTGTATTGCGGGCTGGTCTGCCAGTGGCAATATGGCAGTGACACGGGTAACAAGGACTTCGTCGCCTGTGCTAATTCCGCGATGTTGAAGCGCAGGCGGGCTGCGCGATCATTGAAAAGGTGCGGACAGCGATTACGAAATGGGGGTCGTTTGCAGTCGCGGCCATGGTGGCGGGCGAGTGCCGAATTAGAATGCGGGAGATGCCTCAACTGGCATTTTCGAACTAATGATGTGCCCAAAAAAGCGTTGATTTTTGTCGTAAAAAGAATATACTTTTTTCAACATGAATCCTCTTCCGA
>CAMDDY010000111.1 GCA_945893125.1 Bordetella parapertussis | reverse complement strand
GCATCGCCATCGACGGCGACAGCCGTGTGCTGGATACCAACGATAATCCGATCACCGGTTTGTACGCGGCTGGGTGCGCCACTGGCGGTCTGGAAGGTGGTGACGCCGTGGGTTACGTTGGTGGTCTTTCCAAATCATCGACCACCGGTTTTCGCGCGGCCGAGCATATTGCGGCGAATCGGGCGCGGTAACGATTAAGTTGCGTGTGGATTTCATACTTCTTCCCTCACCCCAACCCCTCTCCCGATGGAGAGGGGCTATTCACCCTTCTCCCCCCGGGAGAAGGGCCGGGGATGAGGGAGGAATTCGTCGTTAGTCGTAAAGTCCGCTCATGGACGACCTCAACACCCTGCGCATTTTCGTCCAAGTCGTCGAAGACGGCAGTCTCTCCGCGACCGCGCGCCGCGCGCACACCGCCGTCAGCTCCATCGCCCGCCAAGTCAAAGCGCTGGAAGATTCGCTCGGTGCGCGGCTGCTGAACAAAACCACCCGCCGCCAATCACTGACCGAAGCGGGCCGCGTGTTTTACGAACGAGCCAAAGTCATTCTGGATGATTTTGATCGCGCCAAGCGCGACGTGTCGTCGTTTCAGGATACCGTCAAGGGCGTGCTGCGCGTGTATCTGCGCACCTCGGCGGCTACGGCGGTGATCGTCCCCGCACTGCCAAAATTTCTCGAAAGCAATCCGCAAGTCACACTCGATGTCACCCTCGGCGACGAACGCATCGACCTCATTGCGCAAGGCATGGATGTCGCCGTGTTCTTAGGCCACCTCGACGACTCAAGCATGGTGGCGCGGCGCTTAAGTCCCAGTAAACGGGTGGTGTGCGGCAGCCCGGCCTACTTCAAACGCCACGGCACGCCGCGCACGCCGGCGGATTTATCCAAACACAATTGCCTGATCTACAAGGCCGATCGCTACAGCGAACTGTGGCGATTCACCAAAGGCACGGAAAAAATCAACGTGCCCGTCGCGGGCAACCTGCACACCTCCAGTGCAGCCACGCTGATGGCGGCGGCGTTATCGGGCCTCGGCGTGATGGTGGTGCAACAATGGATGGCCGCCGCCGCGATCAAAGAAGGCAAGCTCACCGCCGTGCTGCCCGGCTACGATGTCAGCCCCACCGACTACGATACCGCGCTGTATGCGGTGTACCCGCACAGCCGCGGGCTGTCGCCGAAGTCGCGGGCGTTTGTGGATTTTTTGGTGGGGTTGTTCAGGAAGCACGGCTGAACACTACAATGCCCCCTGCTCCCGCAACCGCGCAATCGCCGCATCATCCATCCCCAATTCCCCGCGCAGCACTTCTTCGGTATGCGCGCCCAGCGGCGGCGCGGCGCGGGTGGCGTATGAGGCATCACCCGACAGTTTGAACGGCGTGCCGATGGTGGGAAACTCTCGGCCCTGCGCGTCGATGACCGGCACGACCATGTTATTAGCCGCGACCTGCGGATGCCCCAGCGCCTGATCGAGTGTGTTGATCGGTGAGGCAGCCACGCCCTTGGCATCGAAGCGGCTGATCCAGTGCGCGGCGTTTTCGGTGATGAAAATATCTTCGAGCAACTTCACCAGTATCGGGCGATGTTCCAGACGCTTGTCGTTGGTGTGAAAACGCGGATCGGCATCCAGATCGTTGCGGCCGATGGCGTCGCAGAAGCGTTGCCATGCGGCGTCGTTGGTGGCGCCGACCAGCATGTAGCCGTCCTTGCACTGAAACGCCTGATACGGCACGAGGTGCCACACGCCGGAGCCTTCTTTCGTCGGCAGTTTGCCGGTTTGCAGCCACGCGACGGCGTGATAGCCCAGCAGCGAGATGGCGGTTTCGAGCAGTGACACGGTGACATTGCTACCGCCGCCGCCATTCATGCGTTTGACCAGCGCGGTCATGATGCCGCCGTAGGCCGTGATGCCGGTGCTCATGTCGATCACCGACGCACCGGAGCGCACCGGCGGGCCGTCGGCATAACCGGTGGTGGACATCATGCCGCTGAACGCCTGCATCATCAGGTCGTATCCGGCTTTGTTGTGCAGCTCGCCTTTGGGGCCGTAGCCGTTGATCGAGCAATAAATCACGTCGGGCTTGATGGCGCTCACGCCGTCGTAATCCACCCCCAGCCGCGCTGCGGATTCAGGCAAAAAACTTTGAATCACAACGTCGGATTTCGCGATCAGTTGGCGCAACACGTCGCGCGCCGCTTCGGATTTAAGGTTCAGCGTGATGCCGCGCTTGCCGCGATTCACGCTATGAAAATTGCTGGTGATGCCGTCACTCGCACGCATGCCCCACACGCGGTTTTCGTCGCCGGTGCCGGGATTCTCGACCTTGATAACCTGTGCGCCTTGATCCGCCAGCAGTTGCGCGCAATAGGGGCCGGCGAGCACGCGGCTTAAATCCAGCACGCGCAGATGATTCAGTATTGTCGCCATGATTTTAAGCGGCCTTCACAGCGTGGCCGGTTTCGCGCAGCACGGCGGGCATCACCTCGGACGCCCACAGTTCCATGCTTTCGAGCGATTTTTTGTGTTCCATGTCGCCCACCTGCGGCTGGATCGCGATATGCACGGGGTCGAGTTCGCGCACGATGCGCACCATTTTTTCGATGCAGGTATCGACGTCGCCCACCGGCAGATTGCGGCGGATGTTTTCGATGCTGGGTTCCTCGTCGTAGGGAAACTCCTGCACGATGTAGTTGTTAACCACTTTCTCGCGGCGGTTTTTGAGTGACACCGCGAGGCGCTGCTGATACAGCGCGCAGTCGATGTAGTGATCGGCGTCTTTTTTGTTTTTGGTGACGAACGCAAGGCGCGTGACGCCGATGCGCGCGGGCTTGCCTTCCTTGGCGGCGATGCCCTCGAAGTACTCGCGGGTTTTTTTCATGCGCGTGACGCCGCCCAAGAGGCCGGTGGTAAACAGCGTGTGGCCGTTGCGCGCGATCCACGCCAGATGCGACGGATCGCCGCCCGCATACCAGATCGGCGGCGTGGGTTTTTGCACCGGCTTGCAACTGATCGACGAGCGCGGAAATTTAATGTGCTTGCCGTTGTATTCAAACGCCGGTTGGGTGAGGCCCATCTGTATCAGTTCGAGCATTTCGCCGGTGAACTCGCGCACGTTTTCCAGCGTCGAGCAAAAGCGGTCGAACTCATATTGCTGGTAGCCCATGCCGATGCCGAGATCGAGGCGGCCATTGGAAAGGTTATCCACCATGCCGATTTCGGCCAGCAGCCGCGCCGGGGTATACAGGGGTGCGACCACCACCGCCGTGCCCAGGCGTATTTTTTGCGTGCGGCCCGCCATGTGCGCAGCCATCATCAGCGGCGACGGGCACAGGCTGTAATTGGAAAAATGGTGCTCCGCGTACCACGCGCGGCTGAAACCCATTTTTTCCGCTTCGACGGTTTGTTCAACCGCTTCGTCGAAAATCTGCTTCGCGCTTTTGTTCACGTCGCGCTGCTGCATGATATTGAAAATGCCGAAATCCATGGTTCTGTCTCCCTGAAAGTGCGCCAGTGTAGGCGCGCGCCGCCTCAACATAACACGGTCTGCGCGCTCAGGACTCTAGCGCAAAATGCAATAATCGCGCTCGCCGATGCCACATCGACACGGTAAACTTCCCGCTCTGTTCACCTTGGGATTCCCATGCAACTCACCATCACCGAAGCCACTGACCTCGCCGTGCGAGCCCTCACCCGCGCGGGCATGAGCGCGGAAAACGCGCGCATCACCGCTGATCATCTGGTGGATGCCGCGCTGTGCGGCCATGAGTTTTCAAGCCTGCCGCGGGTGATAGCGCTCACCGAAGCGCTGCGCGGCAAGCCGCCCGCCGGCCCCACCCGCGTGGTGCGTGAGAACCACTGTTCGGCGCTGCTCGATGGCGGTGACAACGTGGCCTACGTGGTGTCGATACATGCCATCGATAAAGCGGTGGAAATCGCGCGCAAAAACGGCGTCGCCGTGGTGTGCGCCAACAACACCTGGTTCAGCGGGCGGCTCGCGTATTACGTGGAGCGCGCCGCGCGGCAGGGCTTTATCGCCATGCACACCACCAACGCCACCGCACGCGTGGCGCCGCACGGCGGCGTCGATCCGCTGATGGGCACCAACCCGTTTGCGATTGCCTTCCCCGGCGACGACGATCCGATCATCATCGACATCGGCACCTCGGCATCCACCTGGGGCGACGTGGTGCTCGCGCGCACCAAGGGCGTGCCCTTGCCCGACGGCGTGGCTGTCAATGCCACCGGCCAGCCCACCACCGATCCGCAAGCCGCACTGGATGGCGCGATACTGCCGTGGGGCGGGCCGCGCGGCAGCGGACTCGCGCTGGCGATTCAGTTGCTCGGCATCCTCGCCGGCAGCGAACTGGTGATCGACAACATCGGGAACTACGGTTTGTTTTTTATGGTAATCGATCCGAAACTGTTCATGCCCAGCGATCAGTTTCCCGCGCGCGTGTCGGCGTTTCGCCAGGTGATCACGGCTAACCGTCCCGTCGAGGGCGGCGGCGCGGTACGTGTGCCGGGCGACAACAGCCAGCAAAAACGCCGCGTGAATCGCGAGAAGGGCGTGATTTTTCTCGATGAAAAAGTTTACGCGCGGCTGCGCGAGCTGGTTGATTGATGCACTATTCCAGCGCGATTTTTTGCGCGCGAATCACGCGTCCCCAGCGCTCAATCTCGGTTTTGATCCACTGATCAAACTGCGCGGGCGTGCTGCCCGCGGTATCCAGCCCCAGCTCGGCGAAGCGTGATTTCACCTCGGGCAGCGCCAGCAGCTTCGCGCTTTCCGCATTCAGCCGCGCGACGATTTCCGCCGGCAGTTTCGCGGGCGCGAGCAAACCCACCCACGATTCCGCACGAAAATTCGGATACACGCTCATCATCAGCGGCACGCCAGGCAGCGCGGTAGAGGGTTTTTCTGACGTGACCGCAATCGCGCGCAAGCGCTTGCTGCGCACATGGGGCGCTGCGGTCGATACGGTGGGAAACATTGCATCCACGTGCCCCGCGATCAAATCGGTCACTGCCCCAGCCGCGCCCTTGTACGGCACGTTGGTGACCTCGACGCGCGCTTCGAGCTTGAGCAACTCCATCAGCAGGCGCGCGGGTGAACCGGGGCCAACGCTGGCGAAATTAAGCGCGCCGGGTTTGCTTTTGGCGAGCGTAATCAACTCACCCACGGTTTTCGCCGGCACGCCCGGATTCACCACCAGCACCAGCGGCCCGCGCACCAGCAATGAAATCGGCGCGAGATCGGTAACGGTGTTGTATTCCAGATTTTTAAACAAATGCGGATTGGTGGCGTGACTATCGAATACCGCGAGCAACGTGTAGCCATCCGGCGCGGCACGCACCGCCGCCGCAGTGCCCAGCGTGCTGCCCGCGCCGACACGGTTTTCGACGATGAACTGCTGGCCGAGCGACTCGGAAAGTTTCGCCGCGACGATGCGCGCGCTGACGTCCGCCAGCCCGCTGGGCGCATTGGGCACGATGATGCGCACGGGTTTGGCGGGGTAGGCCTGTCCTGAGCCAGTCGAAGTGGTTTGTGCGGCGGCCCATCCGGCAACCAATAAGCTCGCGATGGTGAGCGAACATTTTACGATGCGGCGCATGCGTTATGGGTTCCCGCCTGCGCGGGAACGAAGGTTTGGAAATTGTTTTGCCATCTAATCATCTGTCTTTGGTGCGCAGCATTATACGGCGACCACTCCAGCATCATGTTAAAGTTTCGCCCCCACCATAAGGGTAAATTCATGAGCGTTCAACTCATCCGCGGCAGCGGCAAATCCGTGCGCGATCAAGTCAGCCCTGAAGAATGGCAGTTGCGCTGCGAGCTCGCCGCCGCGCATCGTCTGGTTGCGCATTTTGTGTTTGTGGACATGACTTACAACCACATTTCCGCGCGCATTCCCAATGAACCGAAGCATTTTCTGGTGAAGCCCGAGACCGCCTATATGGAGCAAGTCACCGCGTCGAATCTCGTCAAGTACGATGTGGACGGCAATCAGGTGATGGCCTCCGAGTTCAAGGCGAGCCCTGCGGCTTACAACGTGCATGCCGCAGTGCTGAAGGCACGGCCCGATATTATTTCAGCGGTGCATACGCACTCGCCAGCGAATCTCGCGATCTCGGCGCAAAAGTGCGGCCTGCTGCCGCTCACGCAGCAGGCGATGCGGTTTTACAAGCGCATCGCGTATTACAAAAACGAATACGACGACATCACGCCGGAAGGCACGGCGCACATGGCGCGCGCGCTCGGCGACAAGTGGATAATGATTCTTGAAAATCACGGCGCGCTGATCTGCGGCAAATCATTGCCGGAGGCTTACATCTATCACCACTTTTTTGAGTTAGCCTGCCGCGCGCAAATCGGCGCGCTGGCGGGCGGCGGTGAGTTGATCATGCCGTCCGAAGCCGTGTGCGAAGAAAGAGTCGCGCGCGCGGGCCGCGTCGGCGTGTATGACACCAATAGCCGCGATTGGATAGCGGGTATGGCGCTTGCCGAAAAACTTTTTCCTGAATACAAAAATTGATTTAAAAACAATAGGTTACTGAAAATGGGTGCTTTCAAATTATTGAATTACCAAGGCAACGACAACACCGCCCGCGCGGGCATATTGGTGGGCGACCGTGTTGTTGATCTGCGCACCGCGCTGCCGGATGCCGCGTGGTCTGTCTCGACACTCGCCGCGCTTAACGTGTGGGACGAGGCGCTGACGGTAATGCATGCGCTGGCGGAAAAACCGCGCGGCCTGTTGCTGCCGCTCGCGTCGGTGAAACTACTGCCGCCGATACTCTATCCGCCCGCGATTTATTGTACCGGCGCCAATTACATGGCGCACGCCGAAGAAATGTCCGCCGAAGGCGCGGGCGTCGACAAAGCCACCACGCAGCCGTATCTGTTTTTGAAATCCGCACAGCATTGCATGATCGGCCCCAATGACGCGATCAAGTTGCCCAACACCTCGAAGAAAGTCGATTGGGAAGCCGAGTGCGCCGTGGTCATCGGCAAAAAAGGCCGCAACATTAGCGTAAAGGATGCGATGAAACACGTCGCCGGTTACACGATTATGAACGACGTCTCCGCGCGCGATCTGTCGCGCCGCCCCGACTGGCCGCGCTGGAACATCGACTGGTTCGGCCACAAAAATTTCGACACCGCCGCCCCCATGGGCCCGTGGATCACCCCCGCCGATCAAGTGCCCGACATCACCCAATGCCGGTTGCAACTGTGGGTGAATCAGGAAAAAATGCAGGACACGCTGGTGGATAAACTGATTTTTAATATCCCCGAATTGATTGAATATCTATCACGCCGCATGACGCTGCTGCCGGGTGACGTGATCGCCACCGGCACGCCGTCGGGGGTGGGACGACCGCGCGGGATTTTCCTGAAAGCCGGGGATAAGGTGCGGGTTGAACTGGATTGCGTGGGGGTGTTGGAGAATGCGGTGGAGCAGGGGGTTTGATAGATCCGCCCTGAAGTCGCATTGACAGTTTGTAGCCACACGGCTACACTTATAAAGTGATTGAAATCCGCAAAACCGCGTTGTTCGTGCAATGGCTCGACGGCCTGCGCGACCTTCAAGGTAGAGCGCGCATTCAAGCCAGGATCGAACGACTCGCCTCTGGAAATCCCGGCGATGTCGAGCCTGTCGGCGAAGGCGTCTCGGAATTGCGAATCAATTATGGTCCCGGTTACCGGGTGTATTTCAGGAAGCGCGGACGAGCGTTGATCATTCTTCTGGCCGCTGGCGACAAAAGCACTCAAGCCAAGGACATCAAAACTGCGCTACAACTTGCACGCAACCTTTTGGATTAGCCCATATGCGCAAAACCGTTACTACCCGTTATGATGTTGCGGAACACCTGAGAACGCCCAAGGAAATGGCCGCCTATCTCGAGGCATGTCTGGAAGAAGCCAACGGCGACGCGGCGTTTATCGCCAAAGCGCTGGGCGATATCGCGCGAGCAAAAGGCATGAGCCAGGTCGCGAAGGACGCAGGACTATCGCGCGAGAGTCTCTACAAAGCACTGTCGGGCGAACGCAGCCCCGGCTTCGACACCATTCTTAAAGTGGTTGGAGCGTTGGGGCTGAAGTTGCATGCGCAGGCGGGGCGTGGATGACAAAGCCCACGTAGGTCGGAACGCGCATCGGTTCCGACCTACTCAGATTTGATCCCGCTATCCCGAATCACCTTATTCCAGCGCGGCAACTCTGCCTTGATCAGCGCAGCAAATTCCGCCGGCGTTCCCGCTACCACGTCGTTGCCGTCGTTGGTCAATCGTGATGCCACCTCCGGCGAACGCGCGGCTTTCACCCAATAGCCGTTGATCGCCGCCACCAGCGCAGGCGGCGTGGTTGCAGGTGCGAGTACGCCTACCCAGGCGCTGAATTCATAACCCGGCACGCCCTCTTCCGCCACCGTCGGCGTCCGCGGCAGCAACGGCGAGCGGCGCGTGCTGCTGATCGCCAGCGCGCGCAAACGTCCCGCTTTGATTTGCGGCAACACCGCCGCCACGGCCGGTATGGTGATTTCGGTTTCGCCTGCAAGCACCGAGGTCAGCGCCATGCCGCCGCCTTTGTACGGCACGTGTGTGAGCTTCGCGCCTGAGAGATTTTTGAACAACTCGATGGCGATATGGAAATTAGTGCCGTTGCCGCCGGAGGCATAGTTAAGCGCGCCGGGTTTGGCGCGTGCGAGTGCCAGCAGTTCCTTGATCGAGTGCGCGGGCACGGATGGATGCACCACCAGCACATAGGGTGCCGCAGTGAGCTGCGTCACGGGCGCCAGGTCTTTCTCCACGTCGAACGCCATTTTGGAAAAGAGGCTCGGGTTCACCACCAGCGGTTGTGAGTTGGCAAGCAAGGTGTAGCCATCGCCCGCCGCGCGCGCCACCAGTTCGGAGCCGATGTTGGTGGATGCACCGGGACGATTGTCGATCACCAAACTCTGGCCCATCAGTTCGCTCATCTTCGGCGCCATCAGCCGTGTCACCACATCGAGGATGCCGCCGGGCGAGGTGGGGATGACGATGCGCACGGGTCGCACCGGGTAGTCGCGGGTTTGGGCGTGCGCGCATGACATGAATATGGCGCAGGCCATCACCGCTATCCGTCCGAAAATCTTCTGCATGAGCATCACCTTGTTTTGATTATTCTACCGCCGCCTGCTCATATTCACGGTGTGCTGTACGGAAGAATGACGCCGGATGCATCCGCGCAGGTGTATGACGAACACCCCCTGAGAGCCGCTGAGCAGCGCAGCAGAAACTGGAGGGGTCGGCGAGGACTGTCTGAGTCCTCGCGGGGGTATCGCGAGGGCGAGTTCCGCAGCCGCCAGTTTTCGCGAGCAGCGCAAGCAAGGGCACACTTGAAGCGGAGCAGGAGCCCGAAGGGCCGGCGAACCGGGGGCGGCTGCGACTCGTTTGCCGCAGGCCCGTTTGCGGGAGCAGCCGCTTGCGCCCCGGCAAACACCTGTTGACGCAGCCGCCGGCCTGCCCCCGGCGAAGTTGACGTTGATCCGCGTGGTTTGGCGAGTTCACATACGGCGCAATACGGATTGCGCCCGGATTACTGGGCGAGGAAGTCACTTTGAGAAATGATACGATCACAAAAACCCTCTCGGATACCACCATGCCCTTCCTCAATCGCCCCGGCCAACCGCGCCTGCATTACGAACTCGACGACTACACCGATCCGTGGAAAAACGCGCCCTGCATCATGCTGCAACACGGCTATGCGCGCTCATCAAAATTCTGGCGCTTGTGTGTGCCGTATCTCAGCCGCTTTTACAAAGTCATCCGGCTGGATCTGCGCGGGCAGGGGCAATCCGATATTAATTTCGATCTCGACACCGGCATCACCCTCGATGCCTATCTCAACGACTTTACCGATCTGCTCGACCACCTGGGTGTCGAATCCGCGCACTACTGCGGCGAATCGTCGGCCGGCACGCTGGGCATGGCATTCGCCGCCGAACGCCCGGCGCGCGTGCGCACGCTGAGCGTAATCTCATCACCGGTGTACATGACGGAAGAAGACAAACAAAGTTCGCTGCACGGCCACCCCAACCGCGTGGAAGCGCTGCGCAAAATGGGCGGACGCGGCTGGCTGAAAGCCTCAAACGCGGGGCGGCGCTTTCCGGCGGATTCCGACCCCGGCATGCTGAAATGGACGCTGGATGAAATGGGCAAGTCCGACACGGACGTGCTGATCGCGATGTTCAAGTTTGTGTCGAATGTGAACGTCACGCCGCTGCTTTCCAAAATCACCGCGCCGGTGCTGGGCATCTATCCTGCGGGCGGCGTGATTACCAAGGATGAGCATCACGAACTGCTGCGTGAGCATGTTAAAAATCTGCGACTGATCCGCGTGCCGACATCGGCGCACAGTCTGCAAATCGTGCAGCCCGCGATGACCGCCACCACGGTGCTGCATTTCATCGCTGCGCACGACGGCATCGCGTGTCACGAATAGTATCAACGCATGCCATTGAATAGCGATGCTGCTGCTTTGCATCTTCTGTTTGTCCTATTACCTGCTCGCCGGCATCGGCATCAATCTCGGCTATCACCGCGTGTTATCCCACAAGGCGCTGCAACTGCCCCAATGGCTGGAACGGTTCGCGGTGACGCTGGGCTTGCCCGCCGGCACGCCGATTCAATGGGCAGGCAACCACCGGTTTCATCACGGCCACACGGATGTGCCCGGCGATCCGCACTCACCGCATCTCGATGGATTCTGGTTCGCGCATGTCGGCTGGTATCTGCAAAGCAAGAATCCGTGGCTGTGTTTTGCCTATTGCGTCGCCGGGCCGCTGCGCACGCTGTTCGACGGCTGGCATCGGCCGCGCACCAATCAGCAGTTCATCGCGCTGGCCGCCGACGTGGATCGGGACGATTACTACCGCTTCATCAGCCGTCCGTGGCCGTATTTTTTTGCGGTGTGGCTGCATACGCTGGTTTTTTTCGGCGCGGCTTACCTCATCGCCGACTGGACAGGCATTGCCGCGTTGTGGGTAACGCTGGCGCTGATATACAACCTGGGGGACGCCATCGACAGCGTGGGCCATCTCGTCGGCACACAGCCCTACGCCTCGGCGCATCGCGCGCGCAACCACTGGTTTCTGGGGCTGCTAACACTGGGCGAGGGCTGGCACGCCAATCATCACGAGTTTCCGCACAGCGCGCGCCATGGGTTGTTGCCGGGCGAGCCGGATGCGATCTGGCTGCTGATACGCGTGCTTAAGCAATTGGGCTGGGCCACGGCCATACAGTTGCCGCCGCCCGCGGCGACTGAACAACATCTCGCCGCCGGCGGCAGTGGGAGTAGCGGCTGATGCGGCCCGCGCCATCCTCGCTGATTGATTGGATCTCCACGCAAGCGCTGCACGGGCCGTATTGGCTGGTGTGCGGCGCAACGCTGCTGTGGTTTCTTTTTATCTACACACTGATCGCGGGCGGCGCGTACTGGTTGGCCATCACACGCATTCCCGACACCACCGCCGATGGCGCGCGCGTGCAACGGCTGCGCCCCGGTCAGGTGCGCGAGGAACTGTGGCTTTCCCTGCTCTCGATCGTGATTTTCGCGGCGCAGACCGCGGCGGTCGCGTGGATGCTGCGCCAGGGCTGGCTCAGCATCGACTGGCAGCGCTCACCGTGGCCTTTGCTATGGGAATTGCCGCTGCTCTATGTATGGAATGACGTGCATT
>CAMDDY010000110.1 GCA_945893125.1 Bordetella parapertussis | reverse complement strand
GGAAACAACATGCGGATCAGTTCGTCCTTCTGCTCGTGGCTAAAGCTCGACAGATTCGGCAGTTGATCCGGCAACTCGTTCATAACTCACAGCATACGTCACGCTTACTTAAAGTACAATCATTTCCCTCACGCTGACCAGAGACCAATATTTTATAGATGCAACATTCATGAACATCACCGTCCTCGACGACTACCAAAACGCCGTCCGCCATCTCGATGCCTACAAGCTCGTTGCCCACCACAACGTAACCATATGGAACGATCACACCAAGGATGAAGACAAGCTCGCCGAGCGTTTGAAAGACACCGAAGCGCTGGTGTTGATTCGCGAACGCACGCCTGTCCGTGCGCCGCTGATCGCGCGTTTGCCAAAACTGAAACTCATCAGCCAGCGCAGTGTCTATCCGCACGTGGATGTGCCGGCGTTAACCGAGCGCGGCATTTTGTTGTGCTCGGACATGCATCCGGGCAAGCCTTCGTATGCCACGGCGGAACTGACGTGGGGCTTGGTGTTGTCTGCGATGCGTAAAATTCCGCAGGAGGTCGCGGCGCTGAAGGCGGGGCGCTGGCAATCGACGATGGGCTTGGGGCTGCGCGGCAAGACGCTGGGCATTTACGGCTATGGGCGGATCGGCGCCGTGGTGGCGGGTTACGGCAAGGCTTTCGGCATGAAGGTGCTGATCTGGGGGCGCGACTCCACGATCGAGCGCGCCAAGGCGGATGGTTATTTCGTGGCGCGTAACAAGGATGCGTTTTTCGAAGAGTGTGATGTGATTTCGCTGCATATGCGGCTGGTGGATGCGACGCGCGGTATCGTCAAGGCCGCTGATCTCGCGCGCATGAAGCCGACTGCGTTGATCGTGAATACCAGCCGGGCGCCGTTGATTGAAACCGGTGCGCTGGAAGCCGCGTTAAAGCTGGGCCGCCCCGGCATGGCGGCGGTGGATGTGTTTGAATCCGAGCCGGTGGTCAATGCCGCGCATCCGCTGATCGCGATGGATAACGCGGTTTGCACGCCGCATATCGGTTATGTGGAGCAGGCGGGGTATGAGGGGCAGTTTACGAGTTCGTTCGGGCAGATCGTGGCGTTCCTTGAGGGTAAGCCGGTGAATGTGATTAATCCGGAGGCATTGGCGAATTTACGCAAGTGATACGCTGGTCGTTCTGTGTGCATGTGTTATGGGTTCCCGCCTTCGCGGGAGCGACGGGTCTTTTAATTGCCGGGGAGTGGTTACGTGAAACATTTCGTTATGGCCGCGTTGTTTGTATCGATGACGAGCAACGCCTTCGCCCAAAGCACTAAACCCGACGCCGCTGCCGGTTACCCGTCAAAACCCGTGCGCTGGGTGGTGCCGTTCACGCCGGGCGCATCCAACGACATCATCGGTCGCCTGATCGCAGGCAAGCTGACGGATGCGTTCGGGCATACGTTTGTCGTCGATAACCGCGGCGGCGCGGGTGGTTTGATCGGCGGCGAAACCGTGGCGCGGGCGCAGCCGGATGGTTACACGTTGATCCTCGCCAATCCGGGGCCGAGCATCAACGCGCCGTTGATGGCGAAAAACGCGCCATATAAGCCGGATGAATTCATGAGCGTGGTTTACATCGGCTATGCGCCGCTGATCCTGCTGACGAATCTGAATTTTCCGCCGCGCAATCCGAAGGAATTGATCGAATACGTCAAGGCCAATCCGAACAAGGTCAACTGGGGTTCGTCGGGCATCGGCAGCAGTTTGCATATCGGCTTGGCGGTGATGCAGGGTGCGACCGGCACGCAGTTCACGCACATACCGTACAAAGGCACGGCGCCGCTGCTGACCGATTTGGTGGGCGGGCAATTGCAGGGCACGCACACCACCACCGTCAGCGGCGAGGCGATGATTAAGGCCAAGCGCGTGCGCGTGATCGGCATCGCCAGCCCCAAGCGTTCGCCGTTGCTGCCCGATGTGCCCACGCTCGCGGAGAGCGGCTTCAAGGATGCCGAGTCGCTGGTGTGGTTCGGCATGGCCGCGCCGCTGAAAACGCCCAAGACGATCATCGATAAACTCAATCGCGAGGTGAATCGCATCCTCACGCTCGCCGATGTAAAAGCGCGGCTCGATCAACTGGGGCTGGAAGTGCAGGGCGGCACGCCGGAATCCATGGATAAATTCGTGCAGGGCGAAACGGCGAAATTAAACAAGTTGATTAAAGCCGGGCTGCTTAAGGCGGAGTAGCCGGGTTCGCGTAGAATTCGCATCGTTCGTATTCAACTAAAAAATAACGAGGAAATTTTATGTTTAAAAACAAATACTTACAGTGTTCCGTCAGTGCGGCATTGCTGGTGCTTAGCGGCGCCGCCTTGGCGCAAGCCAACTATCCGACCAAGCCGATACGTCTGATCGTCGCGTTCCCGGCGGGTGGCTCCACCGATATCGTGGCGCGTCTGGTCGGGCAAAGGCTGGGCGAGAAACTCGGCCAGCAGGTCGTGGTGGATAACCGCGGCGGCGCCGGCGGCACCATCGGCACCGACATCGCGGCGCACGCGAACCCCGATGGCTACACGCTGACCATGGGCACCACCAGCACGCATGTGATCGCGGTGGGCGCGTACAAAACGCTTAAGTATGATCCAGTGAAGGATTTCGAGCCGATCACGCTGGTGGCTTCCACGCCTTACCTGCTGGTGGTGAATCCGGGCGTGAAGGCGAATTCGCTCAAAGAGTTTATTGCGCTGGCCAAATCGCAGCCCGGCAAAATGAATTACGCCTCGGCCGGCACCGGCACCACCACGCAACTGGCGATGGAAATGCTGAAAATGGCGGCGGGCATTGACGTGATGCATGTGCCGTTCGGCGGCAACGGCCCGGCCGGCGTGGCCACCATTGGCGGACAAGTGCAGGCGTTGTTCGGCAGCATGCCGGCGGTGTTGCCGCAAGCCAAGGCGGGACGGCTGCGTCCGCTGGCGGTGGGCACGCCCAAGCGTTCGCCCGCGCTGCCGGATGTGCCGTCGGTGTCGGAAAGCTTTCCCGGTTTTGACGCGCAGTTGTGGCTCGGTTTTTTCGCGCCTAAGGGCACGCCCGCGCCGATACTCAAGCGCCTGACGACAGAATTGCTGGCGATTGCCAAATCGCCCGAAATGAAAGAGCAATTCGAGCGCAACGGCGCCGATCCGCTGTGGAGCAATTCGCCGGCGGAGTTGAGCAAGCTGGTGACAAGCGACATCGAGAAATACGTGAAGGTAATTAAGGCGGCGGGTATTGCACCGCAGTGATTGAACCCGTAAGGAGTGAGGCGTGAGGCGAGAGGCGTGGTGGATCATGGGTTTGTTGGCGGCGGGTAGCGCGCATGCGCAGTCGTATCCCGTCAAGCCAATTAAGCTCATCGTGCCGTTTGCGCCCGGCGGCCCCAACGATTTGCTCGCGCGCATGGCGGGGCAGAAACTCACCGAGCAGTTCAAGCACGCCGTGGTGGTTGAAAATCGCGGCGGTGCAGGCGGCACGGTGGGCATGGATGTGGCGGCAAAATCCCCTGGCGACGGCTACACGCTGGTGATGGGCGGTTCCAGCAACATGACGGTGGCGCCGGGTTTGTATGCGAAGCTGCCGTACGATTCCCTGCGTGATTTCACCCCGGTGATTAACATGGCGCACGTGCCGTATGCGGTGGCGGTGAATCCCACCGTGCCGGCCAAAACCGTGAAAGAGCTGATCGCCGCCGCGCGCGCCAAGGGCTTGTCGTACGGCTCGTCCGGCACCGGCAGCATGTCGAGTCTGGCGGCGGAGTTGTTCAAATCGATGGCCAAGGCGGACATTGTGCATGTGCCGTACAAAGGCACCGCGCCCGCGCTGACCGACGTGATGAGCGGGCAAATCGACATGATATTCGCCGACCTCGCGGTGATACAGCCGCATGTGCCCGCCGGCAAGCTGCGCGCGCTGGCGCTGTGCGGGTCGCGTCGGCTCGCCGGCGCGCCGTCAATACCGACCTTCACCGAATCAGGTTTGAAAGATTACGTGATCGAGCCGTGGTTCGGCGTGGTGGGCCCGGCGAACGTGCCGCGCGATATCGTGTCACGCCTGAATCAGGTGATCGGTGCGGGCTTGAAATCGCCGGAGATCCAGCAGCGCTTGAACAGCCTCGGCTACGAGGCCATCGGCGGCAGCGCCGAGCAATTCGCGGCCACCATCAAATCGGATATCGCGGTGTACGCACGCATTATTAAAGCGGCGGGGATCAAGGCGGATCAGTAGCAGCGACGGGCGAAATTTATTTTCCGGTGGATGGGGTTTCCACCTTGATATCCGTTGCCCCCGACGCCCCAGCCGCGCCTGCCGCTTTCGCGCGTCGATCGGCGGCTTCCTTGAGTTCGATATCGTGCTTGATGGCGTTCACGCTTTTCAGCAGCATGTAATTGAAAAACTCCGTGTCTTCCAGTTGCGGCAGATGGCCCGAACCGTAAATCACTTTCAAGGTGGTATTGGCGGCCAGACGCGTCAGTTCCTTGGCCTGTTCCACGGGCGCGATGGCGTCGAAGTCGCCCCAGATAAGGTGGATGGGAATATTCAGTTTGCGATAGGTTTCCGGGTCTTCGCTGCGGGCGTCCTTGGCGCTGACCACCCATTCCGGCAGCCAGTCGCTGACCGCCGCGGTGGTGCCTTTTATTTTGAGCGGCTGGCGGTAGATCGCGGCCCAGGCTTCGTTGGCCGCGCCACGTTTGTGGCTTAACCAATTGAGCAGGTGTTTGGTGAACAGCGGGTTGGATATGAACGCGGCCACCGCGCCGTCGCGCAGGCTGGGCGAGGATAAAAAGCGCTCAACCACGAACGACGGATAACTTCTGCCACGGCGGTTGAAGGCGATATCGAGTTCGGCGCCGATCAACACCAGGCCGCGCACGCGCCGCGACGGCAACGAGGCTGCCTCAACGGCGGGGCCGCCGCCGGTGGAGTGCGCGACGAGTATCGCGTTGTGCATGGCGAATGCATCCATCACGCCGAGGATGCGGTCGGCCTGATCCTGCTTGCCATAGCGCGCGGCGCCGGGCCGCTGTGAGAATCCGAACGGCGGCAGGTCCAGCGCGACGACGTGGTAGCCGGCTTTCGCAAGCATGGCCATGGTGTGCGGCCAGGTGCCGCTCCAGCCGCCGATGCCGGGCACCAGCACCACATCCATGCCGTCGGGCGGCCCGGCTTCTTGTACAAAGATATTCACGTCGGCCGCCTTGACGTAACGGCCTTTCGCCGGCGCGATGTCACCCGCTAACTGCGTTTCACGCTGCGGCGCAAGCCACGAAAAGATCAGCAGAAATACATAGATGCAAATACACACCAGCAGGAGGACGTAAAACCCCCAGCGCAGCATCGAGCCCAGTGAGTAAAGCAAGTATCGCAGCATGTAACGCGATGATCGTCCGCGTGAACGCGTTGGTCAAGCGACGCCTCCATTTAGCCAGTCGCCTTGCGGCATCTTGTTTGATTAATCCGCTTCCAGCGGCCCGCTGCCCGTGGCTTGAAACAGCATCAATCCACCCAGCGCGGCATCGAGTTTCACCAGGCAGCGTGGGCCGAACGTCTCGCCGCCGGTCATCGCCCGGGTCACCGGCAAGTTGTCACTGTCGATAACGTAACCGGCAATCCAGGGCAGCGCCGGCGGTGTCACACCGAGCGTCCGCTGCAGCCATTCAGGCGGTGCAAACAGCAGATAGCCGCGGGCGGTGTCCAGTCGATCGGTATTACGCGATGCACCCGTGGCGGCCAGGGGCAAGCCCGTGAAGCGCGCGTAACGCCGTGCCGTTTCGGCGGGGTCGGCGACACACAGGATCACGCCCGCCAATGCGGCGGCATGATTGGCGTGGTTGAGCCAGCGCGCTTGCCATACGGCATCGCGCGTATGGTGCTGACAAAACTGCACGCGTCCTTCGGCCATCGCTGTCGGCGCAACACGAACCACAGTGAATTTCGCGGTCGCGTCGCCGCTTTCGGTTCCGATCTGGCGTTGCAGCGCCAACGGCGGCAGGGGTTGGAAGCCGCCGGCGGACAGCCGCTGATAATCCGCGCCGGGTGTTTGCGTGCCGAACGCAATCAGATGCACGCCGGTATAGCGTTGAATCGCTGCACGTAACTGTGCGGCATTGGGTGTGTCGTGCGTAGGGGTCAAAAACTCCAGGTAGCCGTGCCGCAGCATGACACAGCGGTTGGCGGTGCCTGCGGGCGCCAGCGGCCCGTCCGGCGTCAGGCGATGGGATTGCACCGACAAGGGTGTCAATGTAAAGCCCAGTTTCGTCAAGGCGGCCCCGGCAGCATCTCTATTCGGTAAAAAGTGCGCAATGTGGTCTATATCGGGAAAACTGCGATCAGCCCTATCTGTCGCAGGTTCCAATTTGCGGTCATCACTCATTTCGCGATCTTAACATCGCTTCGAAAGCCCACTTTATTAGTCAACAAAACGTAATGGATTTGTAAAACCCTTAATACAGGTATGTAAAAACAGATATTCCTGCGTTAACGTACTACTCGTGACCAAAGGATGCACCCACATGAAAATCACATTGCTCGAAGACGATCCCTATACCGCTGACTTGCTCAGTGGCTGGCTGACCGCCGCCGGGCATGTGCCGGTGGTTTTTGAGTCTGTTCAGCACGTTATTCGCGAGGCAGCGGGTGATGCCGGTGACTTACTGATTATCGGCGCCAGTTCTCAGGATGGCGGCCGGCAAGGTGGCGACCCCATGGGCGGCGCGCAGGTGATTGCGCGTGTGCGCGAACAGTCGCTCACGCCTGTGCCATTGCTGCGGTTATGTCCCAACACCAACGAGCTTGAGATGGTCGCGGCGCTTAACGCCGGCGCGGATGACTGCATGGTGAAACCGTTGCGGCGACTGGAGTTTCTCGCGCGGATCGAGGCGCTCACGCGGCGCATGACACGCGCGACGAAACGCGTGGAAGTGCTGAATTTTGGCGACTTGAGCGTGGATTTACAAAACCGCGTGATACTGCGCAAGGGGCAGCGCGTGTCGTTGACGCCGAAAAGCTACGATCTCGCGGTATTCCTGTTTTCCAATCTGGGGCAGTTGCTGTCGCGCAGCCATCTGATGGAGCGCATTTGGGGCCGCGGTTCAAGCACCAGCACGCGCACGCTGGATACCCATATCAGCCGATTGCGTTCGGATCTGGGACTGACCGCGGAAAACGGTTGGGCGTTGCAATCGGTGTATCAGCACGGTTACCGGCTGGAGCAGGTCGATTTGCATCCCGTGCTTGTGCGGCACGCCGTCAGCGAGGCGCAACCGGTCTGCTGAACGCGCCAGGCCTTAATAGCCCAACTGCCGGTCAACAATGTTTTTGAGTTTCTTGCCGGCCATAAATCGTTCGAAATTAGAGAACCAGAAATCGAGCAGATGCTCGATATAGCGCGGATCGTCGCAACTGATGTGGGGCAGCACCATCAGGTTTTTCGTCGTCCAGTAAGGCGAATCTGGCGGCAGCGGTTCCTGATCGAACACATCCAGCACTGCGCCGCACAGCGAGCCGTTTTCCAGCCGTTCACGCAGCGCCACATAATCGACGATCGGCGAGCGGCCGATATTGATGAAGCCCGCACCGCGTTTCAGCCGGTTGATGCGGTCGCGGTTGAAAAGGCCGCGCGTCTCGGCGGTGAGCGGCGTGGTGACAATCACAAAATCCGCTTTCGGCAACACGCTGTCGATGCGTCTTGACGGCACCACGCGATCGGCGAGTTTTGTTGCCTTGCCGCTGCGCGTGACGGCAATCACGTTGAGTCCCAGTTTTTTCGCCGCGCGGCCCGCGCCCTGGCCCAGATCGCCGAAGCCCACGATTATCGCGGTTTTGCCGCTGATGGGGGTGGTGTAGAGCGGTTGCCACTCGCGCGCCATCTGGTGTGCGAAGGTCTCGGGCATGCGCTGATGCAGCATCAGCAGCGCCATCGCCACGCTATCGAATGCCTTGGCGCCGTGCGCGCCGCGGTTATTGGTGAGCGCGATATCCGCCGGCAGCCAGTCAAACGGCAGCAGGGCATCGACGCCGGCGGCGGTGGTTTGTATCCACTTCAGACGCGGTGCGCGTTCGCGCAGGCGTTGTTTCGGCGGCGGACAATTGGTGAGGAGAAAGTCCGCGGTCATCAGCGCGGCGTCGAGAGTTTCGCCGTTCGAGCCGACGGTGACACGCAGCTTTTTCGCCAGCACGCGATGACGTTTCGCCGCCGCCAGCCATTGGTCTTCCGGCAGATGAAACAGCGCTGGGCGCTTGCGGTCGGTCTCAAGGTGAAGATGGAAAGTTGTCGTCTTCATTTATAGGCATCTCAAACTGTAAGGATTTTTGACGCAGATTAACGCAGATTTTCGCAGATTCGTTCCGGGGGTAATCCGCGTAAATCTGCGTTAATCCGTGTCAACGGTTTTGACGTTATTATTCCCGTCATTCGTTTTGTGATTCATCCGCGCGACGGCGGCTTGGCTGCATGTGCAGAACCGCGCACGCACAGCCGCCCGCGCGGATCCTGCCAGAGCTTTTCATCGGTATGCAGCTTGCCGAGTGCGCGCGCGACGGCTTGAAAGGTGTGCGTGTTGAAACGCTCGGCGACGGCGGAGTAATACAGCGGTTCTTGGTCGATCACTTTGAGGATGGCATCCGCCAGCGCGTTGATGCTGGCGTCGGCCATGTCGTCGTTGGCGGGCGAGGGGTCATGTTTGCCGCCGGTGTAATCGGCGATTTTGGCTTGGTCGGCATAGGCATAGGCGATGCGTTCAAAGCGCTCACGCGGGATGCCTTCGCCGATGGTGGCGTCGATGCCGACCTTAGCACCGGTGGGCACCACGCCGTGCGGCATCACCGCGAGGCGGGGGTCGAGCGGCTTCGCGCGCGCGCCGGGAATGATGAACACGTCGCGGTCGCCCTGCACGCGGGTGGCGATGGCCCATTCCACATCCATCGCGTTAAACACGTCGATGTCGTCATCGACCACCACCACGTGTTTCAAGTCGAGCACCGACAGCGCGGCGAGCAGGGCGTTCTTGCCTTCACCGGCTTGCTTTTTGATCGAAATCACCGCATGCCAGAACGCACAACCGCCAAGCGTGACGTTGATGTCTTTCACCTGCACGCCGGCGTTTTTGAGTGCGGCGCGGATCGCGGCATAACGCGTGGGTGCGGCGAGCCAGGTGTTTTCCCACGGCATGTGCAGCGCGTAATAAATCGGATCACGGCGCATCGTCACTGCCTTGATACGCACCACCGGGTTCCAGTGCAGCCCGCCCATCAGCCGGGTGAATTCGCCGAAGCGGCCTTCGGGGTTGGTCCATCCGGTCGGCAGAATTTCGCCTTCGAGCACGATTTCGGCATCGGCCACGCAGGGCAGATCGATGGTTTCGCACTGCGCGAGTTCGACCGGCACACCCCGGATGCCGCCGGTGATGCCCATCTCATCCACGCCAATCGGCGCACGGAAATTCGCGCCCATGATTTCCATCGGATGGGTGCCGATGGAAATCGAAATCGGACACACGCGCCCGGCCTCGAACGCGCGCTGCGCGTACAGGCGCATATTGTTGGGCGTGACAATATCGATACCAGTGAGATTTTTTTCTTTCACCATGAAACGGTAGCAACCGGAATTCAGCCCGTACTCCGGGTCGCTTGCCATCACCACACCCGCGGTAATCATCGGCCCGCCGTCGTAGATCGACGACATCGGCACCGGCAGCTTGAACAAATCGACGTCATCGCCTTTCATGATGACCTGCTTCATCGCCGGCGTTTCAACGTAGCGCGGCGCAATCGGATGATCGATGCCGTGACGCAGACGTTGTTCGATTTCGCCATACTCGGTGCAGCCCATCGACAGGATGGCGCGCTCGCGCGAACGGATGATGCCCGACACCACCGGCATGTCGTAGCCGATCACGTTATGAAAAAACAGCGCCTTGTCGGATTGATCGACCAGTGTCGCGATGTGGCGGATATCGACCGGCTGCTTCATGTCGATCATCTGCCCGGCGGCGCGCAGGCGGTCGAGGAACTGGCGGAAATTCTCTGATAAGGGTTTCATAAAATACTCAATAAAAACAAATACCTAAAATCATTCAACCACGGATGAACACAGATGAACACAGATAAATCCACCACAGCGATTTTGGGTTCCTCAAGCTATCCCGCAATCTTCGGTTCATGCACAAAACCATCCTCGTCATTCCCGCGAAAGCGGGAATCCATAAGCCGCCTCAAGTGGCACTGTGTTATGGATTCCCGCTTTCGCGGGAATGACGGGATATGGGAGTGTAGATGTACCCACGCAAAGCCGGTCGACTCCGATTTTGAAGTGCATCTGTGGTTAAAAAGGTGTTGAGGTTACTTAACCTTAGGCGGAGGTGGCGGGGCGGTGTAGTAGGTGCCGCGGCCACTCGCCACCAGCGCGCCTTCCTGATCGTAGACATAGGCCTCGGCGGTGGAATATTGCCCGCCGCTGCGCACGATCTTCGCTTTTGCGATCAGGTCACCCGGCATCGCTGCTTTGTGATAATCCACGCGGATATCGATGGTGGGCACGGGGCGGCCGAGCTTCGCGGCGATGGCGTAGTCGGCGGCGACATCGATGATCGCGGCGAGGATGCCGCCGTGCGTGTAGCGCCGATCCGGGTTGACCACCCATTCTTCGCGCCAAGTGGCTTTCAATTCCAGGCCGCTGTCGTCGAGCTTTAACACTTTGAAGCCCAGCCAGCGGTTGAACGGCCCGACGGCGAGACGTTGTTCCAGCGATTCCATCGTGAAGGGTGCATCAGCCATTTTGGGTTTCCTCGGCGAGCGACGCCACCATGCGCCGCAGTTGTTGTTGATCGACTTTGTTGGTGCCGGCCAACGGCAGTTGTTCGAGAAAAAACACGCGCCGCGGATGCTGATAGGCAGGGCCGTGGGCGAGTGCAAATTGTTTCAGTTCTTCCTCGCTTACGCTCTTGCCGGAACGCGGCACCACGAAGGCGTAGGGCACTTTGTCTTTCAGCGCGTGAGCGAAGGGCATCACGTAGGCCTGATGCACCGCCGGGTGTTTTTCCAGCAGGGACTCGACTTCTATCGGGAAAATATTCTCGCCGCCGCAGACAAACATGTCATCGGTGCGGCCAACAAAATAATAAAACCCTTCCACGTCACGGCGGCAGATGTCGCCGGTGGTATACCAGCCATCGCGCACGCGCTTGGCGGTTTCAGCGGGCAGATTGTGATAGCCGAGCAGTATGCCGGGGTTTTTCAACACCAGTTCGCCTTCGTCGGGTGTCGCGCCGCCCACCAGTTTCGCTTCGGTGCCGGCGTAGGGCGCGCCGATGGAGCCGGGCGGACGCGGTTTGCCCTCTGGGTGCGGCCCCAGCGGCACCGGGCCGCCTTCGGTGACGCCGTACACCACCAGCGCTTCGGCATTGGGGAACACGGTTTTTAATTCGACGAGCAATTGCGCGGAGGAGGGCGCGGAGCCCATCATCACCGTGCGCACGCTGGATGTGTCAATGTTCGCCAGCAAGTCACGGCGCGTGAGGATCATCGACATCATCGTCGGCACGCCGGAAATCACCGTGGCGCGGTAGCGGCCCATCGCCTCGATGTAGCGCTCGATGTTGAACTGCGGCAGCAGCACCAGTTGCGCTTTTGCGGTGAGGCCCTGCTTGATCGCGTTCAATGCGTTCTTGTGGTACAGCGGCGCGGCAACGAGAATCACATCGTTTTCATTCGTGCCCCGCGTGTGCGCGAGGATCAGGCGGCTCCAGTTTTGCCC
>CAMDDY010000109.1 GCA_945893125.1 Bordetella parapertussis | reverse complement strand
GGTGACGCAGTGCCCATCCGGCATTTCGGTTTGGTGTTGCCGATGAAAGAGTGGGAAGCGATGCGTGACCGGCTGGTCGCGGCGAAAACAAAATTTATCATTGAGCCGGATGTGCGTTTTGCCGGCAGCATCGGCGAACAATCCAGCTTGTTTTTTCTCGACCCCAGCGGCAACGCGCTGGAGTTCAAGGCGTTTAAAGACCCCGCCAAGCTGTTTGCAAGAGCGTAAGAGTAAGTAAGTTGCCGCAGCAGGGGAAAGTCCCTACACTGCGCGTTCCATGTGATGGCGCACCGATCAGGAGGATTAAATGTCATTTATAAACAATTACTTAACCATTTTTGCCTTATTGTTTTCTGTGCCGCTGGCGGCGCAAGACAAGATCAACCTCTTCATCGCTACGGGGCCTACATCGGGCGTGTATTACCCGATGGGCGGCGGTATGGCCGATCTGCTCACCAAATATGTGCCGACGCTTAACGCCACCGCAGGTACTACGGCGGGATCGGTGGCGAATCTGCAATTGATGGCCAACAAAAAAGCCGATGTTTCGTTATCGATGGCAGATGCGGGTTGGGATGCTTACAAGGGGCAGCATAAATTTGCGGCAGGCGCCGTGCCGGTGCGGGCGTTGATGGTGCTTTACTCGAACCGCATGCATGTGGTGACGGTGGAGGGCACGGGCATCACAAAGTTCTCCGATCTCAAAGGCAAACGCGTATCGACGGGCGCGGTGAATAGCGCAACGGAAGTGATGGCGCTGCGCCTGACCGAAGCGCACGGCATGACGTTCAAGGATTTCACGCAGGAACGTCTCGATCCGGGCAAATCGGCGGACGCAATCAAGGATAAAAAACTCGATGCGTTTTTTTGGGTGGGCGGTATTCCGACTGCGGCGGTCACCGAATTGGCGGCGACGCCGGGCGTGAAACTCAAACTGATTGATCACGACGAGGGCGTGGCGGGCATGAACAAGATTTACGGGCCGCTGTATGTGCGTGACACCATACCCGCCAAGGCGTATCCGGGACAGGATCAAGCGAATCGGATTGCAACCGTGTGGAACGTGCTGCTGGCGCGCGCCGATGTGTCGGATCAAGTGGCGTATGACATCGTGAAAACGATGTTTGAACGCAAAGCCGACATGGAGCGCGTGCATCCCGAGTCGCGCAATTTCGATATGAAATACCAGACTAACGCGGCTTCGGTGGTGCCGTTTCATCCGGGTGCGATCAAATATTTCGCCGAAAAGGGCGTGAAAGTACAGTAGGTATCGCGTGGTTCGACGCGATAAACCCCGCTCTCGCAACGAGGCGGGGTTTTTTTGAGACCATGAAGCTATGAGTAATACAGAACCGCATTCCGTAGTCGTCAGCGAAGCAGCCTTGAAAAAGGCCGAAGAATTTGTCGAGGCCGAAGAAGGCTCCATGTATCGCCGTACCGGCTGGCTAGGGCGGTTGGTGGTGATGCTCGCCATCGTGATGTCGGTGTTTCATCTGTATGCCGCGATGACGATCATGCCCACGCACATTCTGCGCGGCATTCATGTGACGTTCATGCTGGTATTGGTGTTTTTGTTGTTTCCCATGGCGTGGCGGTTTCGCAGCCGTGTGTGGTGGTGGGACTGGCTGCTTGTGGGGGTATCGCTTTACGTGATGGGGCACATGCTGTTCGGCGGCGATGCGTTTCTCGAACGCAGTACCGTGCCTAGCACCCTCGATACCTTTTGCGGCGTGGCGCTGATGGTGCTGATCCTCGAGGCGGTGCGGCGCTGTTCCGGCTGGGTCATGCCCTTCGTGGTGCTGCTGTTTTTGTTCTACGCCATCATCGGCTCACAGTTGCCGCCGCCGTGGACGCATCAGGGCATGGATGTCGCGCGCATCGTCGGCCACATGTACATGACGCTCGAAGGCATCTTCGGCACCGCGATTGATGTGTCGTCGACGTTGATTATTCTGTTCACGATTTACGGTGCGTTTTTGCAGTATTCCAACGCGGGCAAGTTTTATATCGATTTTTCGTTCGCGGCGATGGGCGGCAAGCCGGCCGGCGCCGGGCGCACCATTGTGCTGTCGTCGTTCCTGCTGGGCGGGCCGTCAGGCAGCGGTGTGGCCACCACCGTGACGCTGGGTTCGGTGGCGTACCCGATGCTGGTGAAGGCGGGCTACGGCAAGGACGCGGCGGGTGGCTTGCTGGCGGCGGGCGGACTGGGTGCGATTATTTCACCGCCGGTGTTGGGCGCGGCGGCGTTTCTGATCGCCGAGTTTTTGCGTGTGACGTATCTCGAAGTGTTGTTGATGGCGACGATACCGACGCTGTTGTTTTACTTTGCGTTGTTTTTGATGGTAGAAATCGACGCGCGCAAATTCGGCATGAAGCAGGTTGAAATCAACAAGGCCGATACGGTATGGAATCTGACCAAGCGGTTCGGTTTTCACTTTCTGTCGCTGATCGCGATCATTGCCTTCATGTTGTGGGGATTTTCGCCGCTGGCGTCGGTGTTCTACGCAACGGTGGTGGCGTTCCTGGTGAGCTTTTTGCATCCGACCTGTGCGCTGATACCGTACGAGGTGTTCACGCGCAAGGCGCCGCTGGTGAAGGGTCTGTGGAATTCCGGCCTGCGCAAGGCGATGGAAGGCGGCTCGATCGGCGTGTTGAACGTGGCGGCCACCTGCGCGGCGGCGGGGCTGATCGTCGGCGTGGTGACGCTCACCGGACTGGGACTCAAATTCAGTTCCATCGTGTTGACCTACGCCGATTCGTGGAGTCAGGGCATCGTCAACGGACTGGCCTTCGTGGGTGTGTCGCCCACGCCCGCGCTGCTGCATGACGTGAAGCTGTTGCTGACGGCGTTGTTCACCTCGTTGATTGTATGGATTGTGGGCCTCGCGGTGCCGGTCACCGCCAGCTACATCATCTGTGCGGTGATCGCAGCACCTGCGTTGATCCAACTGGGCGTGCCGGATTTCGCGGCGCACATGTTTATTTTCTACTACGCGGTATTGTCGGAGGTGTCGCCCCCCACGGCACTGTCGCCGTTTGCCGCAGCAGCAATCACCGGCGGCGACCCCTACAAAACAACGCTGCAATCGTGGAAGTACACCATGCCCGCGTTTCTGGTGCCGTTTATGTTTGTGCTGGATCCAGCAGGGCTGGGGCTGCTGTTGATGGGGTCGTTCAAGGCGTTGGCCAAGGCATCGGTGTTCGATATTGCGCTGGTCAGCATCACCGCGATGGGGGGCATCGCGGCGCTCGCAGCAGGGGTGCAGGGCTGGATGTTCAGAAAAACCAATTCACTCGAACGCTGGTTACTCATCATAGCCGGCCTCGCGCTGGTGTATCCTAAAGCGATGTTTGATGTCATTGGTGTGACTTTGTTCGCTGTGGCGATTGTTTCGCAGTTGATGCGTGGACGGAAATCGCGTGGCACAGGCTGATCGGGCGGCGTCGCGCGTGGCGTTACCACTTTGGCTGCGGTTGGGGCTGCCGGTGACACTGATTATCGCGTTGAGCATCGGCTTCATCAGCTTTCTGAATTACTTCAATTACCAGAAGACGTACCGGGAGCTGAATGTTTCGCGCGTGATGGTTATTGGCGGCGATCTGCGGCAGGCCGTTGAAGCGGGGCTGAATTTTGGCCTCGCGCCCAAGAACAACACGCAGCTGGACACAGCATTTGCCTTGGCGAAGGATAGTACGGACGCGATCGATTTTGTGGTGTTGACCGACGAAACGGGACAATATATTACCGGGGCCGGCAATGTACCGTCATCGCATGATTGGCGGGCGCGCATTTCCGCCATCGGCAAGGAGACGTTCTGGCAGGGCGGGGATCAGAATGCCTACCACGTGGGGTTGCCGTATCGCAACAGCTTTGGCATTACGGTTGGCGCAGTCGTGCTGGGATACAACAAGAGCGCAATCGATAGCGCCACCGCCTCAATGCGGCTAACGCTACTGTGGGATTGGCTTGCGGCAACCGCCCTGTTTGGTTTGGCCGCGCTATTCGGAGTTTGGCTGCTGACGCGGCGGCTTGAATCCGAGTTGACTCAGGTGAACGCCGCGCTCGATCAGAAGCCCGGTCAGCCCGCGCCGGAATTACACCTTCCGCTGCTCGGTGCGGAAATTGAGAAAGGGATACCGCAACTGGTACAGCAAAGCCGCGAAGTCGAGCAAGTATTCGCCGTTGCCGCCAAGGCGACCGGGCCATGAAAAACCTGCAACGCGCGCTGATTATTCTCGCGGCTGGCGCGCTGATACTCGGCGCTCTGTTTGTGTCGATCTCTGCTGGACGGCACATGGCGGACAGTCTGACCGTGCAACGAGCCGAGGTTGACCGGCAGATCGGTCGGTCAATCATCGCAGTTATTCAAAAAGCCGTGGCTCACGGCGTTCCCTTCGATCAACTGGTGGATGCCGGACGTTACCTCGATAGTGTCAAGCAGGACCACGCGAGCATGAAATATTTGATTGTTTCGGATATGCAGGGGCGAGTGCTCTACCGTTCGAATCTGGCCCCTATCAAAGATATCCCACAACTGGAGCGCTCGATAGTGGCCTGGAGCAAGGCCGATGCGTCAGCGCCCGTTGGCAAGTACACCAATATTGCGTTTCCGATTACCGTGCGGGGACAGGCGGTGGGCTTGCTCCACGTCGGCCAACCGGCAAGTATGCTTGCCGAGTTGTTGTGGGATATTGCCTATGACGTGTTAACGGTACTGGTCGTGGCAAGCATCGTCGCTTTCGGATTGATGCGGCTATTGCTGGCCTTGTCCGTATCCATTCCGCTGCGGGCGTTGCACGAGATACTGGGTGACATTGCCGCGAGGGATTTTAGGCGCTATCTGCCGCGTGATATTTTTGGCGGCATCGGCGAAATCAACCGCCGTATCAATGGCATCGTTGCCGGGCTGAACGCCGGAGCCGAGCGCTTGCGTAGCAGCGCAATGCGCTTGCCGGAGGGATATCTTTTTCACGTCCATGGCGCATACAACACGGTGAGGGTGAGTGCGATAGACCATATCCAGTGGCCGTTCTTCCTGCTGATTTTCGCGGATTCCCTGTCGCTGTCTTTTTTTCCGTTCTTTGTCGGCCAGTTTTATGATGCGGCAATCGGTCTGTCGAAGGAAGTCGTCATCGGGGTGCCCATATCGCTATTCATGCTGGTGTGGGCTATCGCGATGCCGTGGGCCGGCGTGTGGTGCGACCGGGTGGGCTATCGGCGGGCGTTTGCAGTAGGTGCGGGTGTTACCACGGTTGGTTTGGTACTGACGGCCTACGCGGCGAGTATCGTCGAGATCATGTTGTGGCGTTCAGTCACGGCGGTGGGTTATGGCCTCGTATTCGTCACCGCGCAGGCGTACATTTCCGCAAACACCCCGGCGGCGGAACGCACGCGCGGTATGGCGCTGTTCCTGAGCAGCTTCTTTGCGGGGTCGCTTTCCGGCGCAGCCATCGGCGGCATATTGGTCGATAGGCTGGGTTACACGCTGACCTTCCTGTTGTCCGCTGTATTGAGTTCAGCGGCGGTATTGTTTGTGATGCGCTTTGTGCGGCGTGGCGCGCTGGAAACGGGCGCCAGGAAAAAATTGCGGGTGCTGGATTTTGGGCAACTCCTCAGTCACAGACGCTTCGCCACGATTACCTTTCTGGCGGCGGTGCCCGCCAAGATTGTGCTGACAGGGTTCCTGTATTATTCCGTCCCGCTGTACCTCAACACGCTTGGAAATGACCAGTCCGGCACGGGGCGCACCATGATGGCTTACGGTCTCGCGATTATCCTGCTATCGCCAACGATCGCCAGTCTTGCAGACCGGTTCGGTCGCCGGCAGTGGTTCGTGGTGGTGGGGGGCTATGCGGCTGCGGCAGGTGTCGCGATTCTGTGTTTCTTCGACGGCACGTTGGCGGTTGCGCTGGCGGTTACCGCCATTGGCATGGCGCATGCAGTTGGCGTGCCGCCACAGCTTGCGCTGGTCAGCGACTCCTGCAAGGACGTCGTGGCCAAGGTTGGGCAAGCGACCTCGGCCGGCATCTTCCGCTTCATGGAGCGGCTGGGTAATGTGCTGGGGCCGGTACTTTTCGGCTTGATGATCGCGCGTTATGGATTTAAGGATGCTTTTGGCGGCATTGCCCTGCTGCTGTTCGCAGTGACCACCACATTTGCCTTGCTGCTGCTATGGTTTGACCGCAGCACCGCCCGAGGCGCGCGCGAAGGAGGCGGCTAGCAGATCATGCGCCGCTTTCTTTTGCTCGTTATTCTGTGCTGCGGATTGTCCAGCGCCGCGTTGGCCGCAGAGACCCGTTACACCGTGCTGATGTTGCTCTATCGCGGCGTGACCGAGGCTGAAAAGGGGTTCATGGAATATTTGAAACCGCGTCTGCCCGTTGACTTCGTGATTCGCGATGCAGGGGGAGACCGGGCCAAAATCCGGGAATTCGTCGAAGAAGCCAGGCAGATGCGGCCACATCTGATCTACGCATTTGGCACTACGGTTGCTCTCGATACCGTGGGCGCGGCGGGAAAAATCGATCCGAAGCGGCACATCGCGAATATTCCGGTGATATTCAATATCGTTGCTGATCCCGTGGGCGCGGGTTTGGCGCGGGGCTTCGTGGCCACGGGCCGCAATCTCACGGGCGTCTCGCATCTGGTGCCGATGCGAATGCAACTCAAAACCATGCAACGCTTGAAGAAAGTGCAGCGGCTCGGCGTGGTCTACAATCCGCATGAAGCCAACGCGGTGTTGACGGTTCGCGAATTGCGACAATACGCCGGTGAAATCGGCTACAAGCTGATCGAGGCGCCGTTGGATACATTAGCCGGGCAGAAGGTGGATGCTCGCGATGTTGAAGCGGCTATGACCGGTCTGCTGGGTTCGCGCCCGGACTTTATTTACCTGCCCTCCGATTCTTCCTTGATTCAGCAGGCGAGCGCCATCGTGGGCGCTGCCACGGCGGCCAGGGTGCCCGTGATATCCGCCACTGAAGCGCCCATACGCAAGCAGGGCGCGTACGCGGGTATGGTGAGTTCTTATTACAATGCAGGCGCCTATGCGGGATACAAAGCCGAGCAAATATTGAGCGGCAAGCAGGCCATAGGCAACATACCGGTAGATACGTTACAACGGTTCACCCTCTTGGTGAATATGGGCGCCGGTGCCAAGCTGGGGTTGTATCCGCCGCTGGATTTGATTCCGATCGCAGAACTGTTGCGCTGATCATCGGCGGAACTGGGATGCCCGGCACACAAACGCATGATTGAATCCTTTCACGCCAAACTCGCCACGCCGTTCGCGGTGCTGGGCATACGTACGGTGGGCGAGTTGCTGACGGACATCGAATATCTGCCGCGCGGCGTTGCCACGCTGGCGCCGCTGAATAAACTCGCCGAGCGGGTGTGCCGCCAAATCGAGCGCTATATCGATGATCCGCACTATCGGTTTAAGCTGCCGTTTGAATATCGCGGCACCGATTTTCAGTGCCGGGTGTGGCGCGAGATAGCAAAAATTTCGGTCGGAAAAACAAATTCTTACAAAGAGGTCGCGCAGCGCCTGCACAGCGCGCCACGCCCGGTGGGCGGCGCCTGCGGCAGAAATCGCCTGCCGCTGGTGATCCCGTGTCATCGCGTGCTGGCGTCAGGCGGCATTGGCGGCTTCATGCACGCGCGCGCCGGTGATCCGATTGCAATTAAAAAATGGTTGCTCAGGCATGAAGGCGTCCGGTTCTGAAGGCTCACCTGTGATTGACGAGTTTTGCGACGCGCTGTGGCTGGAAGACGGCCTGTCGCGTAACACGCTCGACGCCTATCGTCGCGATCTCGCGCAGTTCATGCAGTGGCTCGCGCGGCAGCAAGGCAAGGATTTATTGGCTACCGATCACGGCGATGTGCAAGCGTATCTTGCCTATCAGTTCAAGAAAAAAATTCGCGCCTCCAGTGCGGCGCGTTTGTTATCGAGTCTGAAGCGCCTGTTCCGCTGGCTGCAGCGGCAGAACCGCATCGCTGTCGATCCCACGCTCAACATCGACACGCCGAAGCTGCCGCGCAATTTGCCGAAAAGCCTGACCGAAAAAGACGTCGAACATCTGCTCGCCGCGCCCGATGTCGAAACGCCGCGTGGCGAACGCGACAAGGCGATGCTGGAGATTTTGTACGCGAGCGGCTTGCGTGTGTCGGAGTTGGTGACCTTGAAGATGCCGCAGGTGAGTCAGGACATGGGCGTGGTGCGCGTGCTGGGCAAAGGTTCTAAGGAACGGCTGGTGCCGCTGGGCGAGGAATCGCTGGCGTGGGTCAAGCGTTATGTCGCGGATGGACGGTTGGCGCTGCTGGCGGGCAAGGGCAGCGACGATTTGTTTGTGACGTCGCGCGGCAGTGCGATGTCGCGCCAATCGTTCTGGCAGATCATCAAACGTTACGCGTCGCAGGCGGGATTAAACGCGATGATTTCGCCGCATGTGCTGCGCCATGCCTTTGCCACGCATTTGCTGAATCACGGCGCGGATTTGCGCGTGGTGCAATTGCTGTTGGGACATTCCGATATTTCGACCACGCAGATTTACACGCACGTGGCGCGCGAGCGGTTGAAGCAGTTACATGCGAAGCATCATCCGCGGGGGTGAGGGGTTAAGCGTGAGGGGTGAGGCGTGAGGCGAAAAGCGTGGTACACAGCGGACTCTGCCTAACGCCTAACGCCTCTCTCAATAGTCACGCCCAGCCGCTTCACGTTCTTCAGCGCCGCCAGCTTGGCGACGCTGACTTTCACCCACGGTGCTTTGAATTCTCCCGTGACGATGTGCGCGATGTCTTCAGCCAGTTTTTCCACCAGCGGAAAATGCGTGTTGCGCGTCAGCGCTTCGATGCGTGCCACGACTTTGGCGTAGTCGATGGTGTCGTCGATGGAATTTGTTTGCGCCGCGCGGGTGTCCGCCAAGCCGATTTCGAGATCGAATTGCACGTTTTGCGGCGCGACTATTTCCCACGCGTAGATGCCAAGCTTGACGCTCAAACGCAATTCGCTGATGAAGATGATGTCCATGCGTGCTCGTATTGATTCGGCTAGAATTGCCGACGATTCTATTGAAATTAACATGAGCACGGTAACATGAACACAGCGCTTCTGGCAGTGGCGGCGTATCTCATCGGCTCGGTGTCGTTCGCCGTGATCGTGAGCCGCGCGTTTGCCCTGCCCGATCCGCGCACCTATGGTTCCGGCAATCCCGGCGCCACCAATGTGCTGCGCTCCGGGCGCAAGTCGGCGGCGGCCATCACTTTGCTGGGCGATGCGCTTAAGGGCTGGCTGGCCGTTTGGCTTGCCGTGCGCTATGCGTCACCGGGTGATACTGAGTTGACGATGGCGTTGGCGGCGCTGCTGGCGGTTATCGGCCATATGTACCCGGTGTTTCATCGCTTTCAGGGCGGCAAAGGGGTGGCGACAGCGCTGGGTGTGTTGTTCGGCCTCCATGGGTACATCGCATTGGGCACGGTGAGCACCTGGATCATCATGGTGGTGTTTTTTCGCATGTCGTCGCTGGCGTCGATCACTGCGGCGGCCTTCGCGCCATTCGCGACATGGATGTTCTACGGGCTTTCACATGCGTTTTTTGCCAGCGTGGTGGTGATGGCGATATTGCTGATTTACCGGCACCACGCCAACATCAAGAAAATTTTCAATGGCACGGAAAGCAAGCTCGGACAAAAAGCCAAGGTTTAGGCGGGGCGTAGTTCTTCAAGGTCCCAGCGCGGGCGCACGGTGAAGGCGTGGCTGCCGAAATCATTCGGGGTGTGCGTTTTTAAGCGCAACGCCCCCGCCAGCGCAATCATCGCGCCGTTGTCAGTACACAATTCCAGCGGCGGATAAAACACGCGCGAACCTTGTTGCGCGGCCTGCCGGGTGAGCCGCTCGCGCAGCAATCGATTGGCGCCGACGCCGCCGGCTACCACCAGTTGGTTGAGTCCGGTTTGTTCCAGCGCCGCCAGCGATTTCGCCACCAGCACATCGACGACGGCCGCCTGAAACTCCGCCGCAAGATCAGCCTTGTCTTGATGCGTGAGTGTTTTGCCGCGCACGGCGGTGAGCACGGCGGTTTTCAGGCCGCTGAAACTGAAGTTGAAGTTGCCGCTGTTAAGCATCGGGCGGGGCAATTTAAAACGTCCGGCGGTTCCCTGTTCGGCGAGCGCGGCGATGTTCGGCCCGCCGGGGTAGCCCAGGCCGAGTAACTGCGCGGTTTTGTCGAAGGCTTCGCCGGCGGCGTCGTCCACGGTTTCGCCGAGCAGGGTGTAGGCGCCGACGCCCGCCACCTGCATCAATTGCGTGTGTCCGCCCGACACCAGCAGCGCGACAAACGGAAACACCGGCGCCGGATCAGCCAGCAACGGCGAGAGCAAATGGCCCTCAAGGTGATGAATGCCGATGGCGGGAATTTCAAGCGCATAGGCCAGCCCGTGCGCGATGCTGGCGCCCACTAACAAAGCCCCGGCCAGTCCCGGCCCCTGGGTGTAGGCAATGGCGTCGAGGTCGGCCAGGGTTTTGCCGGCGCCGGCGAGTAATTCGTGCGTCAGCGGCAGCACGCGGCGGATGTGGTCGCGCGAGGCGAGTTCGGGCACCACGCCGCCGTAGTCGGCGTGCATGGCCATCTGCGTGTGGAGCTTGTGGCCTAGCAACCCTATCCCATTGTCGTACAGGGCGACGCCCGTTTCGTCGCAGGATGTCTCAATTCCCAGTATTAACAATGACTTAACTTCCGTGGTCGATAGGCGGGGGTAAGCGGGCGTGACTTCAAGGTACTTCAAAAAAAGCGCAGCGCTTGTTATAATACGAGACTTTCCATCTGCCAAGCACTAACCAAAGATTAACTGAAGGGATTTAGGTAAGCTGATGACTACTGTCCGCATCAAAGAAAACGAACCCTTTGAAGTCGCGCTGCGCCGCTTCAAACGCACGGTTGAAAAAACCGGCTTGCTGACCGATTTGCGCGCCCGCGAGTTCTACGAAAAGCCCACGTCGGAGCGTAAGCGCAAGCTCGCCGCCGCAGTCAAGCGTACGCACAAACGTCTGCGCTCGCAAACCTTGCCGCCGAAGATGTACTAAACCACAGCGCCTTCTTTGTGGGGGCGGGTAGGTTGCAGGAAATACCAGGGTGGGAGTATGTGAGGGGTGAAGGTAAAAATACCTTCGCCCTTTTTGCGTTTTTAGAGGAGCCGATAGAGGAACCGAATATGGCGCTGCCGCTCAGAGAACAAATCAATGCCGAAGTCAAAGATGCCATGCGCGCGGGTGACGCGCGCAAGCGCGACGCGCTGCGTTTGCTGACTGCGGCATTGAAGCAAAAAGAGGTCGATGAGCGCGTCACGCTGGCGGATGCGGACGTGGTGGCGATCATCGACAAAATGCTCAAGCAGCGCCGTGATTCCATTGCGCAGTTTGAAAAAGGCGGGCGGCAGGATCTGGCCGATACCGAAAAATACGAACTGGGCGTATTGCAGACGTACATGCCGCAGGCGTTGTCCGAAGCGGAAATTGCCGCTGCCGTTGCGGCATCAATAGCCGAAAGTGGCGCCAAAGGCCCGGCGGATATGGGCAAAGTGATGGCGGTGTTGAAGCCCAAGCTGGCGGGGCGTGCCGACATGTCGAAAGTGTCCGGGCTAGTGAAGGCCAAGCTTGCAGGGTGAGATTGTAAGTATATGTTTTTAAATAATATTTAATTTCATTGCCGCCTGTGCCGCAGGTGCGCCGGATTCATTCTTGAGTCGGCTCATGAGTAGTTATACTCACCACTCACCATGATTCCCCAGTCGTTCATTCAGGATTTACTGCATCGCGTCGATATCGTCGACGTG
>CAMDDY010000108.1 GCA_945893125.1 Bordetella parapertussis | reverse complement strand
TGCAGAGGTGCGCACGGCATATTGGCGCACAAACTCAGCCACGTCATCTGGGCGCAACCCGGTACGCTTTTTACAACAGATGATGGCTATGGGCAATCTTCAGCGTAGTTCCCCGTGTTTGTCCTGCTCTTCCAACGAAGTGACTGGGTTCCCACACCGCAATCATCGCTTAGTAATTCTGACCGTCGCCGCTTGCGCTGCGTTGTCTGTGGCGGACGTATCGGCGCAACAAAAGTTTCCGAGCAAGCCGATTCGCGTGGTCGTGGCGTACAGTGCTGGCAGCCAGCCTGACACCGTGACACGCATGATTGGCCAGAAGATGAGCGAAAGTTGGGAGCGGCCCGTGGTGGTGGACAATCGGCCGGGCGGCGGTGGCACACTAGCCCCAAACATAGTTGCCAAAGCCGTGCCGGACGGCCATACGCTCTTACTGGCTTCGGCCAATTTTCAAATCAGCGCGGCGATGCAGCCCAGCCTGCCTTACGACCCATTCAAAGATTTTGTGGGCGCGGCTCAGATCGGTTTTGGCACAACGGTACTGGTTGTGACGCCTGCGCTGGGTGTCAAGTCGGTCAAGGACCTCATCGCACTTGCCAAAGCTCAACCCGGCAAAATCATTTTCGGTTCTCCAGCGATTGGTAGTGGGAACCACCTTAACGGTGCGCGCCTTGGTATGGCCACCGGCATCAAGATTGTAACCGTCGCCTTCAAGGGGGCGCCTGAGGCGATGATCGAAACTCTGGCTGGACGCACTCATTTTCCCATCGGCAGTCTGGTTTCCGCCCTGCCGTTTATCAAGGTTGGACAGTTGCTGCCATTGGCCGTATTCAACTTGCAGCGCTCACCCGTGTTACCAGACGTACCGACGATGGCGGAGACGCTCCCTGAATTCAGGAGGCCGGGAAATTCATTCGGCCTGCTGGCGCCGGCAGGGACGCCGCGGCCCATACTCAATCAGATCAACAAGGAAATCGCGCGCATCCTCAACCTGCCCGATATCAAGGAGCGGATGCAGAGCATCGGCTTCGAACTCGTGCCAAGCACGGCGGAGGCTTACGACAAGAGCCTTCGTGTCGAGATCGAAGACTTATCGAAGTTTGTTAGGGACGCGGGCCTCCGGCACAAGTGACAAGAAACATCTGCTGTATTGAAGCCCGTGCCGTCAGCGATTTCGAAATGAAAATAATAGGGGGCCACGTTTTCTCCAAGTTTTCAGGACAGAGAGTCTTCAGAATATTGTGTTTCTTGAAATCGCCTGGCGCGTGATGTACGAGGCGAGTTGTTCGATGCCCTGCCCATGCGCCTTAGACGGCATCACGTTGATCAGGCAGGCCTCTTAATAAAATATACTTTAAAAACAAATACTTAAGTTAATTCCATGGAAGGCGTCCACCGCAACCCCCTGAATTGAAAAAGTATTTCGTGTATCATGCACCCCAAGGACATTATGTGCCGCTTCATCCGGTTTTCGGCGCAGTCCTTTTCGCGGTAGTCGCGGCCCTTCATGTTGGTTTTCAAATCAACAAACGGCGCGCCCCGAACCTTAAAACCCCAAGTTGAATTTGCCTGAACCGGTTCTCGCGGCTTTGGTCGCGGCAGGCAGATCGCAGGGAGAAATTGTTTGAGTCAGTTGTTTGCCGATCTAGGCTTGATGCCCGATTTGGTACGGGCCGTTGCAGACCATGGTTACACCCAACCCACGCCCGTGCAGATACAGGCGATTCCCGTCATTCTTGAAGGCTGCGATGTGCTTGCCGGCGCGCAGACCGGCACCGGAAAAACAGCAGGTTTTACGCTGCCGCTGTTGCAGCGCCTGATGGAAAATCCGCCCGAGCCGGGCACCTATCCGGTGCGTGCGTTGATCGTGACGCCGACGCGCGAACTCGCGGCGCAGATCGAAGAAAGCGTGCATACCTACGGCAAATATGTGCCGCTGCGTTCCACCGTCGTATTTGGCGGTGTCGGTATCGGGCCGCAGATTGAAGCACTGAAAGCCGGCGTGGACATACTGGTGGCGACGCCGGGGCGATTGCTCGATCATGCCAATGAGCAAACGGTCGATTTGTCGCACGTGGAAATACTCGTGCTCGACGAAGCCGATCGCATGCTCGACATGGGCTTTATCCACGACGTTAAACGCATACTCGCGCTGCTGCCCGCGCAGCGGCAAAACCTGTTGTTCTCGGCGACGTTCTCCGACGAGATTCGCGAATTGGCCGACGGCTTGTTGACCCAGCCGGTGATGGTGGAAGTCGCGCGCCGCAACGCCGAATCCGAATTGGTGGCGCAACGCGTGCATCCGGTGGGCCAGACGCGCAAACGCGCGCTGCTTGCGCACCTGGTAAAAACCGGCGACTGGAAACAGGTGCTGGTGTTTACGCGCACCAAACACGGCGCGAATCGCCTCGCGCATCAACTGGGACGCTCGGGCATATCAGCGACGGCGATTCACGGCAACAAGAGTCAGGGTGCGCGCACCAAGGCGCTCGCCGATTTCAAGGCCGGCATGGTGCGTGTGCTGGTGGCAACCGACCTCGCCGCGCGAGGACTGGATATCGAAGAATTGCCGCACGTGGTCAATTACGATATGCCGCACGTGGCGGAAGACTACGTGCATCGCATCGGCCGCACGGGACGCGCGGGCAGCACGGGTGAAGCTATTTCACTGGTATCGCCGGAAGAAAAACCACTGCTGACTGAAATTGAAAAACTCATGCGCCGCACGGTGGAGCAAACCGTGATTCCGGGATTCGAGCCAGGTACTGAAACGGCGGATGACAGGCGTGACGCCAATGAACCACGGGAACCACGCGAGCCGCGAGAGCAACGTCCGCCGCGCGAACCACGGCAACAGCCGCACCACGTAGCGCAGTCGTCGCCACGGCATCCGCCGGAAGAGGGCACGGCGAGTAGTGCAGAGGGAGCAGGGAGCGCAGAGGGAGCAGAAGGCATGGCTGCTACCGCGAGCGATGCAGGCAACGCGGGTAATCCCCCGCGCGAAGGCCGTGGCCGCCGCCGTAATCGTGGACGCAATCGCAATCGCGACAATGGCGCGCCGCGCGAGGTGCAGGCCAGTCCGGCCGCTGCGGGCAATGAAGCGATTCAGCCGCCGCGTCAGGAACAGCCGCGTCACGCGCGCGGCGAAGCGGGCGAAGGCAGACGCAATCACAACAACAATGGCGCGCAACGTCAGGAATCGATGCGCGAAGAGCGTGACAATCGCGGCAACCGCGACACTACGCCGCGCAATCGCAATGTGGTGCGCGATGACGATTTTGGCAATCGCATACCGCCCACCAAGGCGAATCGTCACCAGGGCTTATACAACGCAAGCGGCGAGCTCAACGAAGACTTCGATAATCGCGGTAATCGCATGCCGCCGGTGCCGAAGCATCAGCGCAACCTGGATACCGAAGAAGAAATCAATTTCAATATCGCAGCGCCAGTGGCGCCTTCGGTGTTTGACGACGACGCTCACCAGCCGGAAAGCAATGTCGGCCAGTTGTTTCCCTCATCCGCCGGATTCATGGGCGCGGCCCGACCCAATCGGGGCAATCGCGGCAATCGGGGCAATGGAGGAAAGCGGGGCCTTGGCGCAGTCCGTGGCAATGGCGGCAACGGCGCCAGTCGTGGCAACGGTGGTAACGGCGCCAGTCGTGGCAATCGTGGTAACGGTGGTAACGGGGCCAATCGCGTTAATCGCGGCAATGGGGCCAACCGCGGCAATAGCGCCAACCGCGGTAATGGCGGTAACCGCAGCAACAGCATCAGCGCCGGCAACGTGGCCCTTGGCGGCGATGCTGGCAATGGCGGCAATGGTGGCAACGGCGAACGAGGCAACGGCAACGGGCGCAATCGCAACAACGGTCGCCGCAGCGGACAGCCGCAGCGTCAGGGGCAGCAGCCAGGCCAGGGACAAGGACCGGGTCAGGCCCAACGCCAGGGGCAGCCCCGTCCGCCGCGTCAACCGCAACGAAGCCCATCACTGGACGGCGGCGTGGCGCCGCAGGACAAACCGGCCTAACAACCGGTGCAGTACCGAAAGGGCGGAAACCTACCCGCTCTTTTTCTCGCCACCCAGCGCTTCAACCAGATCGGTGAGCAGAGCGGCGAGTTCACCCGTCATCAGTGCGAAGTCGATGTCGAATTGTTCTTCGGCATCTTCGGCCTGATTTTGGGTTTCTTCCTTGAGGATATCGAGGAACACCACGCGTTTGATTTGTAGTTGCTCGGTTAACATAAACGACACGCGGTTTTTCCAGGTCATGCCCAGTCGCGTGGCGGTTTTGCCGCCGGCGATGTGTTCGCGGATTTCGCGGCCTTCCAGCGGGTGATTGACGTAGCGCACGGTGGCGCGGCTTTCGCCCGAGGCTTTTAATTCAAGATCCTGGTCTATCGTGAACGGCGCGGGTACCTGGCCTGAACTCAGCCACAGCGTCATCGCCGCCGAGGGCGATTGATGGGTTTCCAGGCGCTTGGCCGCCACTTCCACATCGGCGCCGATCAGCGCCTCCAGCAATTCATCGGCTTTTTTGTCGGCGGCGGTGTCGATCACCAGCCACGCATTCACCGGATCGATCCAGACGCCGAGCGTGCGGCGGCGGCTCAACGCCTTGGGCATCAATTCTTCGAGCACGCGCTCGCGGATGTCACGCATTTGCTTGCGGCCTACCGGGTGCTCCTGTTTTTCGGCGAGCTTGGCCGCGCGTTCCTTCGCGGTCTGTGTCACCACGGAGCCCGGCAATATTTTCTGATTCACGCCGAAGCCGATCAGCCATTGGCGTTCCAGGCTGTGCAGAAAGCGATCTTCGCTGCGCGGCGCCACCCAGCCGCGCGATTCCATCTCAAAACTGCCGCAAGGCTGGAGGGCGTTGGCCTTGAGTTTTTCTTCGAGATCATCCGCTTTGATGCGGCTGTCGGGGGCGAGACGGTAAATGAGGAGATTCTTGAACCACATAAGTTTGGCGAGTGCTTGGCGGGTAGGGTGCGGCAAAAAAGCGTGGATTATACCGGCTGGCGCCGCACCACACGGCAGTAATGTAATAATCCGCGGATCATCAATAAATACAAGGTGTTCCCATGGCTGAAGCCCAACAACCACAAGCGCTGGACATGAGACCCGAAGCGATACTTGCGCGTGCCACCGCCGCGCGCGGCGATATTTTTCCGGAGTGGAAGACCGTGGTGTATGCGTCGCCCAAGACCTATCATCTGATTAACCAGACGGTGAGTTATCTGCACCAGTATCACGGGCAAGCAGCTACGAGTGGACAATTGTCGGTGCAGATGCGCGAACTGATTTCGATCCCGGCCTTGTGCAGCAAAGGCGATTTGCGTCACGCGCCCAATCACATACGCCGCATGTATCGTGAAGGGTTGACCAACAAAGCCTTGTTTGAAGGCGCGGCGGCGTTTGCCTCGGTGGTAGGCTGGGCGAGTCTCACCTATGTGTCGCTGGCGATTGAACAGGCGAACAGCGCGGATTATCCGTTCGGGAAATTGCCGCCGGGTGGTGAACCGAAAGAACTCATGCCGTTTGCTGAAATGTTATTGGGCCGCACGCGCAAGGCAGGTAGCGGGGATAGTCTGGCTGACACCGAGGAGTGGCGATATGCGGCAACAATCGACAGCGAACTTGCGCGCCGCGCGGCGGCGTTTGTCGATCATTGCGTGGCCGCCGATAACGCGGATGAAACCATACTCGGTCCCGGGCCGCGTGAACTGATTGTAATTGCGGCACTATGCACGCGTGGCGAGGTGGAGATGGCGGCGCAACACATACGCCGCGCTTACGCGTGCGGCATGACGCGGCGACAAGTGCTCGATGCGATTTGTTGCGTGGTGCCGATGACCGGCATGGTGTCGGCAACCTTGGGCTTGCGTGCGATGCGCCTCGCGGACGATAGAAAATAATAAATAAAAACAATTACTTATATTTCACGCGGAAACAACGGCCCGGCCTCGCGGCGGTACAAAAGCAGGCGCCAGCCCAGTATTAACGCTTCCGAGAGGTACGCGCAGCCGATCGCCGCGACGCCTACTGCCGCGCCGTTGAGGTTGGGCGCGAGCAGCGTGACACTGCCGACGGCAATCACCACCAACAGCCGGATCACGGCGCTGCCCGCGATCACTTTCGTTTTGCGCATGGCTGACAGCAGGCCGCGAAACAGCGACGAGTAGCCCCACATGATCGCAACCAGCAAAATCATCTGCACGCCCGGTGTTGCGTAAGCGCTGAGTTTGTCGGGCAGGCCCATAATGCCTTTCAACACCACGTCGCGCATCGGCGTATAAAAAAGGCATCCCACCAGCAGCGCGTACACCAGGGTCAGCCGATGCGCAAACAGCAATATCACGCGCATGTCGGCGCGGGTATGCACCAGGGCCTGCGCGGTTTGCACCAGATTGCGCAACGGTGAAGCGACCAGCGATTTGAGCGCGGTGACCACGCCGAAGGCAGCCAGCGCCAAATCCGGATTGGCAAGACGGCCGAGAAAGAAATTGATCACAAAGGTTACGCCGTGCTCCGTGATCTGGGTAATCATCAGCGGCCAGGAAAAAACCCACATCTGACGATACGAGACCTGTTCGCCGCCACTTGCCGGCAACTCGGTATAAAAAGGCCGGCTGACCCACAACATGTAGAGCGACTCCACAATCATGCAGCCGACCAGCGACGCCGCGCCGGCTACCGCGCCTTCCAGCCAGAATGGCAGTACCATCAGCATCAGTGCTTGCGACACCAGCCGCACCATCGTTGAGTGCGAAATCAGCATGGTGCGCCGGCGCATCAGGCACAGCGCGGTGGTGATATTGCGAATTTGGTTCGGGAAAATCCACAAGCCCATCACCGCGGATGCAGCCTTTGCCAGGCGCGTGACCTCGGGGCTCGCGCCCATCAATGTGCCGAACAACCAATCGCCGAGCGACGTCAAGGCGAAGGTTTCGATCAGGACAAACGGTACCAGTGACACCCACAGATAAAAGCGCGCAATGCGCCAGAACGAGCGCTTGTCGGAGATGAATGACATTCCCGCCTGCGTGCCGACGGCCACGATGCCGCTGAAGGTGGTATTGAACGAGAATGCAATGCTGAATGCAGCCAGCGTGGTGGTGGGGTCCCCGAGGCGCGCGAGAAAAGCATGCACGAGGGCGTGCGAAAGTTGGTGCAACTCCGTGGTGAGGATCAGCGGCACGAAGAACACCAGCGCGATGCGCATCGTCAGGGGGCCGTGTGCGTGCATGAGGTTGCGGCCTGATTTGGATTCCAGCATAAATTTCAACCGAGGCGTGGCGTTGGTTCGCTGCCAGGAATGATGTTCTGTATTGTGGTCTTGTGTGCTGCGTACAAGAGAATTTGCAAAATGTTAAAAACGAGAGGCGAGCATAACGCACTGGGCGTCATCGAGAAAGCGCCATTAAAACGCTATCGCGATACACCGTTCAAATGGTGAACATCGATGGCTTTCGGCGTATCACTTGACACCCTGTTTGAATCGCACGAAACTGACTTTAACCAAGGAACCCCGCACATGAGCGAGCACATCAAGCATGAGAACTACGATGTCCTTTGGCCGTTGGCGCCACGCGCAAACGGGCCGCTCGCGCTCGCCAGACGGCCCGCTGATTTGAACGGCAAGGTTATCGGCGAGCTTTGGGATTTTCTGTTTTACGGCGATGAAATGTTCAAGGTCATCCGCGCGGCGTTAAAAAAGCGCTATCCCGGCGTGACGTTCGTCGACTACCCGCAATTCGGCAATACCATGGGCGTGCATCAGAATGATCTGGTTGAAAACCTGGGCGCGTTGCTACGGCAGCATCATTGCGACGCGGTCATTTCAGGCGTCGGCGCCTGAGGATCCTGCACGCCCGCCGTGCTGCGGGCGTCTTTTGCGGCGGAACGCGCGGGCATTCCCAGTGCGACCATTGTGTCCAGCCAATTCATGCGCTTGGGAAAGCATGTGAGCAAGGGGCTGGGCATGGAGGCGCTGCCGATGGCCGAATATCAGGGCGTGCCCATGACTGACGGCATCGAGCAGCTCAAACGTAAAGTTGCCGCCACCATGGTTGATCAAATCGTCAGTGGCCTCACGTCGCAGCCGCTGCAAGGGCAGGGCGATATCGAACCCGCACCGGATGAAATCGTTTTCGGTGGCGATTTGGTCGGGGTTCAGGATTACTTTTACGACCGGCTATGGACGGATGGGTTGCCGATCATTCCGCCCACCCGTGCGACCGTCGCACACATGCTGCGCTTCACCACGCGCGCGGCGAGTGATGTCGTGGGTGTGTTGCCGCCCGATAACCGGCAAGCGACGGTGTGGAGTATCGCCGTTAACGGTGTGATGGCCGGCTGCCGTCCGGAATACATGCCGTTGCTGATCGCCACCGTAGAGGCGATTGCGGCGCCCGAGTTTCGTCTGCGCAGCGCGGGTTCCACGCCGGGATGGGAGCCGCTGGTCATTGTCAATGGCCCCATCGCGAAACAACTGGATTTCAATGCCGGCACGGGTGCGATGCGATCCGGGCGGCGCGCCAATTCGACGGTCGGCCGGTTTCTCAAGCTCTATATGCGCAATGTCGCGGGATTGCGCACGCCGCCAGGAGAAGGCGATAAAGGCATTATCGGCAGTAACTTCAATGTGGCTCTGGCGGAAGACGAAGACAGCATTGCGCAACTCGGTTGGAACACATTCAGCACGGATCGCGGATTCGCTATTAAAGAGAGCGTGGTTACCGTGCAGGGCGTGCTTTTTACCAGTCCGCCGATATACAGCAGCGGCGACACGGCGGAACTTCATCTGCAAATGCTGCTGGAGGTTTTCGGTCAGGCCTGCACCTATCGTGCGCACGTCGGTTTAATCAACAAGGCCTATGAGCCGCTGCTGATCTTGGGGCCCAGTGTGGCGCGCGTTTTGGCGAAGGACGGACTCAGCAAGAACGATCTGCGCCATTTTTTATTCAAACACGCCACCATGCCGGCGCACACCATGGAGCGCTACGCGCTGGCCGGCGGGCATACGCGCTTTAGCCTGCGCGAACTCGCCAGGAAGGGGGATATCCCCATGGCGTACTACGAGTCAGATGATCCTGATCGGTTGGTGCCGGTATTCGTCGCGCCGGAAATGATAGGCGTGGTGGTCGCGGGCGACAGCGGCAGAAATCAGTCCAAGGGCTATGTCATCAATCACGTGCATGGAAGGCCCGTTAGCAAGCGGATCGTTTCATGAGCGCCACGCGTATGCAGAAATGTTTTTTCCTGCTGCTGAGTGGGGCTGCTATCAGCTTGAGCCATGCGCAATCGTATCCCGCGCGAGCCATACGCCTGGTGGTGCCGTTTCCGCCGGGCGGCATCGCCGATGTTGCGGCACGCACGGTGGGACAAAAAATTTCCGAGCGCCTGGGGCAACAGGTGATCCTCGACAATCGCGGCGGTGGCAACACCATCATCGGTACCGAATTTGTAGCGAAATCAGCACCCGACGGTTATACGCTGGTCAGCGTTCCGTTTAACTATGGCGTCAATCCGAGCTTCTACAAGAAACTGCCTTACGATCCCGCCGTGGATCTCAGGCCGGCAGGATTGCTGGGACTTTCGCCCAATATACTCGTGGTGCATCCGTCGGTGCCGGCCTATTCCGTCAAGGAATTGATTGCCCTCGCGGCGGCGCGGCGACTTCCAACCACCTTGCCGCGGAATTATTCAAACAATCCGCGCGCATCGATATGCGGCATGTGCCCTACAAGGGCGCTGGGCCGTCCGCCATTGCATTGATGTCGGGCGAAGTCTCACTGTCGTTTATTGCCGTATCGTCCGTTGCGCAACAGATCAAGGCGGGAAAGCTCAGGGCATTGGCGCTTACCAGCGACAAGCGCACAGCGGCATTTCCGCACATTCCGACCATGGCTGAGGCAGGTGTAGCAAACTGCGAGGTGTCTGCCTGGCACGGCATCATGGCGCCCAACGGGACCGCGCGCGAGATTATTTCCATCCTCAACATCGAGATCAATCATGCGTTGCAACTGCGTGATGTGACCGAGCGATTTTCCGCGATGGGATTTGAGCCACGTCCTGGATCGCCTGAAGCATTCGATCAGTTTATCAAAGCCGAGATCGTGAAATGGGGACGCGTAGTACGCGCGGCGAAGTTATCCGCCGAGTTGTAAGATTGCCTGAATTCTGATCGTGCCCCGTGCTGCGCGGTCTACGAAAACGTTAACAGACCCTGATTCAGCAAGCGGCGCGCGGCGTCAATGGTGTCGCCAGCCGTCAAGCCGATCGGCCCAATGCTGCGTCCATCTGCGTTTGCAACACACGCGTCCGCGGCGGCACCGTGCAGCCACACGGCCGACTCCATCGCGCGTTGCGGTGCTACGCCCTGCGCGATCAATGCCGCGATAATGCCCGTCAGCACATCGCCCATGCCCGCGCTGGCCATGCCGGGATTACCGCTCACATTGATGCGCCAGGGCTGCCCCGGTGAAGCGCAGACAGTGCCTGCGCCCTTGAGCACGACATGTGCATTGAATTGCGTTGCAATTGCCGTCGCGGCCGCAACGCGATCGGCCTGTACGTCGTGCGAGGCGCAGGCCAGCAGGCGCGCCGCTTCAGCTGGATGTGGCGTGAGTATTACTTCTGTAACCAATTGTTTTAAAAGAGTTTTTAGTTTATTCGTTACAGCAACTTGATTGAGCGCATCGGCATCGATCAGTAGCGGCAACTTTGATTGCAGCGCCCATTCCAACGCCCACTGCACATAAAATCCGGCTTCGTTTGTTTGCCCCAAGCCCGGGCCAATGGCGAGGCAACTCAAGTGATCCAGTTTCAACACGGCATCGGCGGAACGCAGCATCAGTTCCGGCTGCATGGCGTCCAACAACGGCGCGTCGCGCGACAACAGTCCTGTGTACACGCGGCCCGCGCCGAGTTTCAGCGCGGCACGCCCGGCCAGCAGTGCCGCGCCCACCATGCCGGTGTCGCCGCCGATAATGCCGACGCTGCCGTGACTGCCTTTGTGCGTGTTGCGCAAACGCGGTTTGAGCGCGTGCGTGGCCGCACCCAGTACGCTGCCCGGTGCGGCGCCGGCATCCTGATTCAGATCGAGATCTTCCACCATGATGTCGCCGCAGTGATCCGGCCCGTCCAGCGTCAGCAGACCGGGCTTTGCCCCAATGAAAGTCAGTGTGTGCGTGGCGCGCACGCAGCAGCGGTGAACGCGCCCCGTGTCCGCATCCAGCCCGCTGGGAATATCCAGCGCCAATACCGGCGCGCCTGATGCGCCAATGGCGTTGATGGCGCCGATCCACGCAGCGTAGCGGCCATCGATATCACGCTTGATCCCGATGCCGAACAAACCATCGATGACCAGCGCGCAATCGCCGGACGGTGGCGGGTGGTCTACTGTGGTGCCGCCCGCAGCCCGCCATAGCGTATAGGCGTCTGAGGTATCACGCGGCAATTTTTCCGGATCGCCACCAAACACCACGGTGACGGCATAAAACCATTGCTTGAGATAACGTGCCGCGACAAATGCGTCGCCGCCGTTGTTGCCGGGGCCGGCGAATATCACGATGGGCTTGCCGCTGTCCCCCGCAAGCGTACGAGCGAATAACGCGGCGGCGTGGCCGGCACGTTCCATCAGCGGCAGATGCGCGTGACGGGACTCGATGCGGCGCATGTCTGCCGTCAGGTAAAGCGGGGCGCCGTGGCTGATTTTGCAGGCGGATTCAAGTCTGAAGTGCAACCGCGTTATGATGCGAGTGTAGCTTCTTCCAGAAGACTTCGTGGGGTGTTTTGAAGCCGAGGCATTTTCTGGGGCGATGGTTGAGGTAGTGCATGGCGGCAGAGATGTCTTTTTTGGTGATT
>CAMDDY010000107.1 GCA_945893125.1 Bordetella parapertussis | reverse complement strand
CGCCCACCCAACCTATTAATCAGAGTTGCACTTCGAATTTGAACTCGCGCACGAATAAACACGGATGAACACGGATCATAAAAACCACGGCTGTGTTTGCCATGTACGCAGGAGTTCATACATCGCGCCACAGGCTGATGTGTTATGGGTTCCCGTCCCCGACTAAAGCTTTCGAGGACAGGCTCTGCGCGGGAACGACGGTAGTGTTTTTAATCTGCGTTTATCTGCGTAAATCTGTGGCAAAAGTATTTCGTATTAAGTAATTGTTATTAAACGATTATTTATTCTGCCCGTATGCCAGCGGCTTTGATTACTTTGCTCATGCGCTCGGTGTCGGTCTTAATCATCTGATCGAAATGCGCCGCCGTGCCGCCGACCAGTTCCATGCCGACCGCGAGAAATTTTTCGCGGATGTCGGGGCGCGCGAGGATCTGATTCAATTCCTGATTCAGGCGCTGGATGATTGCCGGCGGCGTTTTCGCGGGCACGAACAGACCGCTGGTGGATACGCTTTCAAACCCGGGCAATCCGGCTGAAGCGACCGTCGGCGTACCGGGCAGTATCGGCGATTGCTTCGCCGTGGTGACGGCCAGCGCGCGCAGGCGTCCGGCCTTGATCTGCGGCACTGCGCTGCCGACCGAGCAAAACATGATTTGCACGCGACCGGCAATGACATCGTTTACCGCGAGACCCACGCCCTTGAACGGGATATGAACGATATTTACGTTGGCCATGTACTTGAACAACTCTCCGGACAGATGCGGTGAGGCGCCCATCGGCCCCGATGCGTAATTGAGATCGCCGGGTTTGGCTCTGGCCAGTGCGATCAGTTCTTCGGTGGATTTCGCCTGCACGGAGGGATGCACCACCAGTATCAACGGCGAGGCGGCCAGAAAAATCACCGGTGCGAGCTGGCTCATGCTGTAGGGCGTGTTGCTGCGCATGAACGGCATCAGCCACAGGCTGCTGCTGTAGATCATCATGGTGTAGCCATCGGCCGGCGCCTTGGACGCAAGATCGCCGATGATGACGCCGCCGACGCGGTTATCGATGACGATCTGCTGGCCGAGATTTTCGGTCATGCGTTGCGCCAGCAGGCGCGCGGCGTAATCGCTGCCGCCGCCGGGTTCGGCGGTTAACAGGCGGATGGGTTTGGTGGGGTAGGGTTGGGCTTGGGAAAGTGAACTTCCTAATACGCTCAAAATCACCAGCAAGAACACACCCACACTGTCATTCCCGCGCAGGCGGGAATCCATAACCCGGTGCCATTTGAGACCACGTATGGATTCCCGCCTGCACGGGAATGACGGGGAGAGTTTTACTTGCTTTGGGAGCATCGCGACAATATTCAACATTACATCACTCCGGTGTAATCCCAGCATCTTTCACCACCTTCGCCCAGCGCGCGCGATCCTTGTTCACAAACGCCTCGAACTCCGCGCGTGTATAGCCGTGTATGTCGAGGCTCGCCGCGGTAAGGCGCTCTTGCACGTCGGGCGCTTGCAGCGCCTAGCGCAAATCGGTGTTGAGTTTGTTGATGATGTCTGGCGGGGTTTTCACCGGCACGTGAATGCCGTTCCAGCCGATGATCTCATAGCTCGGCACGCCGGCCTCATCCATGGTCGGCAGTTCGGGCGCGAAGCGGGAGCGTTTTGCGCTGCTCACCGCCAGCCCGCGCAGCCGTCCCGCGCGTACCACCGGCAGGCTTGAGGGGCCGTACTGGAACGACACCTGTATTTGGCCGGCGATGTGATCGGTGACCGCCGCAGCGACGGTTTTGTACGGCACATGCACCACGTTGATGCCTGCCATGCTTTTATACATTTCGGCGGCCATGTGCGGCGGCGTGCCCATGCCAGACGAGCCGTAGTTGAGTTGCCCCGGCCGGGCTTTCGCCAGCGCGGTGAGCTCCTTAACTGTCTTCACCGGCAGCGAGGGATGCGTCATTAAATAAAACGGCGCGCTGGCAAGCAACGTCACCGCCTGAAAATCGCGCACCAGATCAAACGGCGGATTGGCCAGCAGGCTGGCACTGACGGTAAAGGTGGCGGTGGAGAGCAGCCATGTGTAACCGTCGGGCGGCGCTTTAGCCACCGTGTCGGCGGCAACGGTACCGCCGCCGCCGGGACGCGGATCGACCAGTACCTGGTATCCCCACATCGCCGATAAGCGCTGCGCGACGATACGCGGCAGCACTTCGGAGCTGGGGCCGAGAATCATGCGCACGGGTTTGCTGGGGAACTGCTGCGCAATGGTAGCCGGTGAAAAACAAAACATAGCAGCCGTCATTCCGGCGTACGCCGGAATCCAGTAACGCAAGCAAGTTGAAAGGCGATGTACGAACTGGGTTCTGGCCCCTGGATCGTGGTCCAGGGCGTGCTCCGCCAGAACGACGGGGCCGTTGGGTCGGTTCATGGAATAATTTTCTCCGCTTGGTAATGTTCAAACTGCCGTCGAAACATTTGATACGAATCCACCGCATCATTAAACCCCAGCTTGCGCGCTTTTTCCATGCTGGAGGTGACATCCCACTGCGGACTTAATTGATAGTCACCGTAGGGCCATAACGCGAGTTGATGCACATCGGTGGCGCGCAGTTTATGCTTGTTGACCACGGCTTTCCACGCGGGGCCTTTGTCCTTGATCCAGTGTTCGAGTTTGATATTTTGCGGCGTGCCGCACGGCATGCCCAATGCCGCAGCAAAATCCGGCCACAGTTCCGACCAGCGCAGGGTGTCGCCGTTCACCACGTTAAACGCCTGATTGGCGCAGCGCGGTTCATTGGCCATCCACACCGCGCTGCGGCCCAGCAGTGCGAGATCGGTAAACTGCGTCAGCGCGTGAAAGCCTTTTTCACTGGCGGGAAAATTGAGCGGCAGCCCCAGCTCGCGTTGAATGGCGGCGTAGACTGCGATTACCAATCCTATGGAACGCGGATGATCGATGGCCGGGTCGCAAAACGCATGCGGGCGCGAGGTTGAGTAGCGCCATGTTGCGTGCTGGGTTCGTTCAATCAAAAAATCTTCCTGATTGAAATAAAAGTTTTCGTTGGTGGCACGGGATTGATGTTCCGCCATGGGCAACGGCACGGGGCCGAGCTGATGTCCGTAGTATTTGCTGCCGTGTACCACATGCACATGCTGCAATTGTGCGACGGGTTCCAGCGCGTTGACGAGATTCACCAGCATGGCGGTGTTGATTTCAACCGACTCGGGCACGCCTTCCGGATGATCGTAGCGGCCCGCGTAGAACACGTGCGTGACCTGGTTCAGCGGTCCCGAAGTGCGAAAGGCGCGCCGGCAATCCGCCGCATTGGCAAGATCAACCGCGATCCAGCGCACGCCATCCATGCTTTGCATACGGCGGCCAAGACCAATGATGTTCCAGCTGCCCGTCTTGAGTAATTCATTGACGATGCAGCGACCCACCAATCCGGAGGCGCCGGCAACGATGGCGGTGCGTGTCATGCGCGAGTGCCCAAGTTGAATTTCGATGGTGAATCCGACATCATGGCGCATCGTAGTTGCGCGTTGTCCAGCATATAGATTTCATTCTGCCCATTTTAAAGGATTCCCGTGCCATCACATCCCGGCGTCAAAATGCTTCGCGACAGGTTGAACCGCCCAGGCTTTATCTACATGCTCGGCATCTGGGACCCGTACACCGCGCGTGTCTCTGAGGCGATGGGCATGCAGGCTGTGCATATCGGCGGCTACCAGCTCGGCATCGGCAACGCCACCAGCGAACCGCTGATTACGCTGACGGAACTCGCCTACACCACGCGCATGGTGAGCAATGCGGTGAAAATCCCGGTGGTGGTCGATTGCGGTGCGGGCTACGGCGAGCCGCTGCACGTGATGCGCTGCGTGCGTGAAATCGAACAGGCCGGTGCGGCCGGCCTGCACATCGAAGACCAGATTTTTCCCAAGCGCGTGCATTACCATCAAGGCATAGAGCACACAGTGACGCGCGAAGAACTGGTGATGAAAATCAAATACGCGGTGGCCGCGCGCAGCGATCCGAATTTCATGATCATGGGCCGCACCGACGCGATGAAAACCCACGGCTTCGAGGAAGGCGTGATCCGCGCCAACATGATGCTGGAGGCGGGCGCGGACGCGGTGCAGTTGTTTCCCAACACGGTGGAGGAATGCAAGCGTGTGACCAAGGAGGTTAAGGGCCACGTGTGTTATGTGAACAGCGAAGGCAACCGCTTCGAGCGGCCCATCTTCAATGTAAAACAGTTTGAGGATATGGGTTTTAAAATGACGACGAATCCCACGGCCTTGCTGTGCCCGGTAACGCAGGAGTTGAAACGCGTGTTGACGAATTTCAAAACGCACGGAGAGAGCGGCTTGCCGCACGATGAAATGATCACGTGGCGCAAGGAGTGTGAAACGCTGATCGGGCTGGATGAGATGTATAAGATTGAGCGGGATACGGTGGAGAGGTAATCCCCTCTCCCGGCCTCACGGCCACCCTCTGCTGCGCGTCAAGTGTTCCCTTGTCCCGCAAGCGGGAGAGGGGAAGGGGAGGGGGGGGCGCGCCAAATATCTATGAAAGCAAAGTTCACAATGAATCGCCTTCTGGGTGCTATGGTAGTGGCGACGGTAAGCGCCAGTGCTATCGCACAACCCAATTACCCCAACCGCCCCATAAGAGTAGTCATCCAATTCGCCCCCGGCGGCTCGGACGTGGTAGCGCGCATCCTCACCAACAAGATGGGTGAAAGCCTTGGCCAACCGTTCGTAATCGACAACCGGCCCGGCGCCGCCGGTGTGATCGGCGCCAATATCGTGGCCAAGGCCGCGCCCGATGGGTACACCACATTGTTTGCCACGGCGTCGTTTGCGGTGAGCGCGGCATTCAGCAGGCCATTGCCGTACGACTCGATCAAGGATTTTGATTCCATCGGTTTCATCGGTTCGCAACCGTTCCTGCTGATCGTGCATCCCTCGGTGCAGGCGCATTCGGTGAAGGATTTTATTACGCTGTCGAAATCCAGGCAGCTTAACTACGCTTCCACGGGCGGCGGCGGCATCGGGCATCTCACGCATGAGTTGTTTAACTACCAGACCGGCATCAAGGCCACGCACATACCGTACAAGGGCACGGGGCCCATCGTCACCGCGCTGATCGCGGGCGAAGTGCCGTCGGGCATGGTGAACATCAGCGGTGCATGGGGACATGTGCGCGGCGGCAGACTCAAAGCGCTGGGTGTGGCGAGCTTGAAACGCACCGCGTTCGCGCCGGAGTTGCCGACGATCAGCGAGTCGGGCGTGCCCGGATTTGAATCCGGCACCTGGTACGGTTTGACCGCGCCGCGCGGCACGTCAGCAGCGGCCATCACTCTGTTGAATCGCGAAATCGCCGCCGCGCTGAAGACCGATGCGCGCGAAAAAATTGCAGGGCTGGGCGTTGATATTGCCACTTCCACGCCCAGCGAATTCAGCGTCTACTTGCGCGGCGAAGTGGCGAAGTGGAGCAAAATCATCAAGGTGGCGGGGATTAGCGATCAGTGAGGTGAGGTAAATAATGTTTAAAAACATATACTTACGTGGTTTCTGTATTGCGCTGGCAGGCATCGGCATAGCGCCGTGCGTGTTCGCGCAAAACTTCCCTACCAAACCCGTGCGTTTCGTCATCGGCCCCGCGCCGGAAATGTTGCCGCGCCTGGTCAGCCAAAAACTGTCCGAGCTATGGGGGCATCAGGTGGTGGTCGATCAGCGGCCTGGGGCGGGCGGCATCGTTGCGGGCGATCTGGTATCCAAGGCGACGGCCGACGGCTACACGTGGCTGATGTCCACTGGCTCGTTCTACGTGGTCGATGCCTTGTATCCAAAGCTGAGCTACAACATGGTGCGTGATTTCACGCCGGTGACGCTGATGGCGACGATTCCGTTTATCTGCGTGGTGCATCCGTCAGTGCCGGCGAAATCACTGACGGAGCTGGTGCAACTCGCGCGCGCGCAACCCGGCAAACTGAATTTTGCCTCGGCGGGAACCGGCACCACCACGCAGCTCGCGGCGGAGTTGTTCAAGCTCTCCGCCAAAATCAATATCGTGCATGTGCCGTACAAAGGTGTTGTGCCCGCCGTCACGGAGGTGCTGGCAGGTCAGGTGCAGATGATGTTTTCCATCGCGCAGGGCGCGGTGCCGCATGTGCAAAGCGGCAAACTGCGCGCGCTCGCCATCACCAGCCCGAAACGTTCGCTGGCGGTGCCCGAGGTGCCGACGATTACCGAAGCGGGTTTCCCGGAGATCGATATCGTCGGCTGGAACGGGGTGAGCGTGCCGATCAAAACGCCGCGCGCACTGGTCTACAAACTCAACGCCGATATTCGCAAAGTTCTCAACCACAAGGAAATGCAGGAGCGCATGATTGCCGCCGGATTCGATCTCGCTGACACCACGCTGGAACAGTTTGATGCCTACGTTAAAAAGGATGTGACGCTTTACAATCGCATCATCAGAGAATCGAAAATCAGGCTGGATTGATCAGCGCCTGACCACAAAACAATCCCCTCGTCCCGTTTACGGGGATCAGGGCACACCGAAAGCGAAGCAGAGGGACAGGGTGAGGGGCGGATACCCACCAAAAAAACGTCATGCAACCCACCACTACCACCATCACCCTAACCGAAGCCGAAGCCACTGAACTAGGCCAACGCGCGCTGCAACACATCGGCTTCACCGCCGAAGAAGCCGCAGTCATCACCACCAGCCAGATCGACGCGGAGCTTTGTGGCTATCCCGCGCTGGGCCTCGCGCGCATCCTGACGATCTCCGAGCACGTCAACTTCAAGACGCCGCGCACGCCGATACGCATTGAACACGAAACGCCGATGTCCGCGCGCATGGACGGCGGCAACTATCCGGGCTTTTATGCGGTGTATCGCGCGGCGGAACTCGTGCTGGTAAAAGCCCAAGCCAGCCGCTTTGCCATCGTGGGCATGCACAACAGTTGGCTCTCCGGACGCAGCGCCTATTATGCGGAAAAAATCTCGCGTGCCGGATTCGCCTGTGTGCATTTCGCGTGCAGCGGCGGCGTGGTCGCGCCGCTGGGCGGCAAAAAATCCGTGCTCGGCACCAACCCGATTGCGTTCGGCTTGCCCGGCGAGCCGCATCCGTTTGTGCTTGATCTCGCGACCTCGGCCACCAACAACGGTGACGTGATATTGGCCAAACGGCTGAATCAATTACTGCCGGAAGGCGTCGCGATAGACCCCGAGGGGAAGCCCACGCGCGATCCGGTGGCAGCGCTGGCGGGCAGCGTGCTGACCTTTGGTGGACATAAGGGTTTCGGGCTGTCGTTGATGACGCAGGCGATGGGGCTGCTGGCGGGCACGCCGCTCACCAATGGCAAATCAACGGACTTCGGATTTTTATTCCTCGTGTTCGATCCCGAACTGCTGATGCCGCTGCCGCAGTTCAAGCAATATCTGACCACACTGCTGGCGGACATCAAGGCCACGCCCAAGCAACCGGGCGTCGATGAAATCCGCATTCCGTCCGAGCGCGCGTTTGCAGAACGCGATCGGCGGCGCAAAGACAACATCGGGATTACTTTTGACCGTCGCATCTTTGACCGGTTGAGTGTGTTGTAGTCCGGTAGGTTGGGCTGAGCTTGCAAAGCCCAACAAGACATTCTGCGCAGACTACGATAAATCCTGTATTGCAACGAACGTGTGTGTCGGGCTTCGCAAGCTCAGCCCAACCTACGAATATGATGGCGCATCCGCACCCACTTACGAAACGCAACCCCCATCCATACTGCCTCCACCACCCCGAACGGCCACGCGCCTTGTAAAAATCCATAAACGGATCCCAAGCCGCATGCCGCCGCGAAGCCCAGGGTGTACCACCGGCTGCGTTGCTCAAGAGCATAACAAACCATCATCGCGGTGACGGCGAACAAGCCGAAGGCGCTTAGCCAATCCATTACGCAGTCATTGCGGCAGGAAGGGCGAAAGCTAAAACGCGGAATCTCACGATTCATTCTCCATTAGTGAATTTGCACGGGCTGTGCTGCTTCATAATACAGGTTCACTGCAAACGGAGGAATCAGCGCCTTGGATAAGATCAGCGAACAACTCGTCAGCTACAGCATCGGCTTTTCAGAATCCGACTTGAGTGATTCGGCCAGGGCCAAGGCAACGGCGTTGCTGGTGGACAGCATCGCGTGTGCGGTGGCCGCGATGAACGCGGAGGCGGCGCCGATGATGGCGCGCCTGACGCACAGGGTGCAGAGCGATCCGGGTGCGTCGGTGTTCGGCTACGGGCACAAGACCTCTCCCGAACTCGCGGCGCTCACCAACGCCATGCTGGTGCGCGCCTACGATTACAACGACGCCTATTTTGGCCATCCGAGCGACATGATTCCCGGTGTGCTGGCGGCGGGTGAAGTGGCGCACGCGTCAGGGATGCAGGTGCTCACCGCTGTTGCATTGGCGTACGAAATTTACGGCGCGTTCGAACGCAGCGCGCCGCGTGTGAAATCGGGCTTCGATCAGGGCGCTTTCATGAACGTGGGCGTGGCCCTGGCCGCCGGCAAGTTGTGGCGCCTGACGCGGGAGCAACTCGGCCACGCCGCATCGCTCGCGTTAGTGCCCAACATGCCGCTTGGCGTCAGCCGCTGGGGCGAGCTGTCGATGATGAAGGGTTGCGCAACCGCGTTTTCCGTGCGCAACGGCGTGTTTGCCGCGATGCTGGCGAAGGAGGGCTTTACCTCGTCTGCCGAACCTTTTGCCGGTATTTATGGCCTGCACCATATTACCGGGCCATTCGAATTGCGCCTGCCGCTCGATCCCGGCGGGCAGCGCGTGGTGGAGATGGCGTACATCAAACCGATACCCGCCGAAAACAACACCATCGGCATTGCTGAACTTGCGCCGAAAATCCGCGCGTGGACGCCGCTGGCGGAAATCGAATCCATCGACATCGACATTGCCACGGGCTACGAAGTCCATCTCGCCGATGAATCGAAATACGATCCGAAAACGCGTGAATCGGCGGATCATAGTTTCCCTTACATCCTCGCGCGCGCGCTGGTCGATGGCGGCATCACGCTCGACACCTACACCCCCGAGCGCATCGCCGATCCGTCGATACGCCCGCTGATGCAAAAGATACGCGTGCATGCCAGCGCCGAACTGCGGCGCATCATGAGCGAATCCAAAGGGCCGGAAGCCAAGCCGTCGAAAATCAGGATACGCACCACCAGCGGACGCGAGTTCGCGCAAGACCTGATGGGGCACAGCGGGCACCCCGATCGACCGCAAAACGAGCGCCGCGCGGTTATTAACACCAAGCTCGATCTGTGCGCGGCTTACGTGCAGATGACGGTGGAGCAACGTGAGCACATACGCGAGGCTTGGTGGAATGTGGGGCAGGTGGGCGATATCGGCGAGTGCATTAAAACGATGGCGGGGATACGGTCGCTGGATTGAACCTGTAGCGTTAATCCGGCTTCAAGCCAATCTCTTTCACCAGCCGCGAGTATTTCTCGATCTCCGCGCGCAAATAATCGCGAAAGTATTCCGGCGAGCTGCCGACGGGCTCGCCGTTTTCGCCGCCCAACCGCGCTTGCACGTCGCGGGCTTGCAGCAGTTGCGCCACGTCTTTTTGGAATCGCGACACCACGGCATTGGGCGTGCCGCGCGGCGCCAGCAGACCCCACCAGTTGCTGAATTCATAGCCGGGAACGCCGCTTTCGTTCAAGGTGGGCACGTCGGGCAGGGTGCGGGCGCGGCGGTTGGTGGTGACGGCAAGCAACCGCAAGCGCCCGGCTTTGACCTGCGCGAGCGCCGAGCCGGGGCTGGGTATCATGACATGCACGGTTCCCGCCACCAGATCGATTACCGCCTGCGACACGCCTTTGTAAGGGATGTGGGTCAACTCCACTTTGGCCCGGAGCTTGAACAGCTCGGCGGCGAAATGCGCCGCAGTGCCGTTGCCCGGTGACGCATAGTTCAGCGTGCCGGCTTTCGTGCGCGCCAGCGCAATCAGCTCTTGCGTGGTTTTTACCGGCAACGAGGGATGCACCACCAACATAAAAGGCGTCAGGCCGATGAGGGTGATCGGCGCGAAATCTTTTTCGGGATGGTACGGCAGCTTGGTAAACAGGCCCGCATTGATGGCGTGATTGTTGATCGCCAGCAGTATGGTGTATCCGTCCGCGGGGGCTTTGGCGACGATATCGGTACCGATGATGTTGGATGCGCCGGGGCGATTGTCGACCACGACTTGTTTGCCGAAGGATTCGGACAATTTCTCCGCCACCAAACGCGCCGCGGCATCAGCGCCGCCGCCCGCGGAAAAGGGCGCGACCAGGCGCACGGGGCGTTGCGGAAATTCCTGCGCCTGTGCCGACAACATGCCGATGCAGGGCAGCCAGACTGCCATGTAAAGCAAGCAGGATTGCATCGTACGGGCAGCGCACAATAAAAATGTAGAATTCGCCATCAACACAGTATAACGACTCGGCGGTTGTATCGTCACGCATAGCTAAAACTCAAAGGAAAATCCATGCAATCAGGAATGTTCGTCTTCACGGCGGTGGAACGTATTGTTTTCGGCAAGCCCGTCGCGCAGGCGCTCGCGGCGGAGGTGGATCGCTTGAAGGCACAGCGCGTGTTTCTGATTGTCAGCGGTACCATGAACCGCACCACCGATGAAGTCACGAAAGTGCGCGCCGCATTGGGCGCGCGATTTGCGGGATTGTATGACCGCATGCCTTCGCATACGCCGCGCGATGCGGTAGTGGAGGCATCCAATGCGGCGCGCGCGGCGGGCACGGATCTGATTGTCACGTTCGGCGGTGGTTCGGTGACCGATGCCGGTAAGATCATGCAAATTTGTCTGCGTCACAACGTCACGGATATCGCCGGGCTGGATGCGTTTCACACCGTGGTGAACGTCGACGGCACGCAGAGCATCCCCACGTTTGACGGGCCGGTGGTGCGCCAGATCGCGATCCCGACCACGCTGTCGGGCGGCGAGTTTCAGCCCGGAGGCGGCTGCACCGATACGCGCAGCAAGGTGAAAGAGAGTTTTCGCCACCCGCTGATTATTCCGCGCGTGTCGATACTTGATCCGGCGCCGACGGTGCATACGCCGTTGTGGGTGTGGCTGTCGACGGGCTTACGCGCGGTGGATCACGCCACCGAGGCGATCTGTTCACCGGTGTCGAACCCGGCAAGCGACGTGAGTTTTTTGCAGGCGTTGCGCCTCTTGAGCCGCGGCTTGCCGCGCGTGAAGCAGAATCCCGGTGATCTGGAAGCGCGTCTCGATTGCCAACTGGCGGTGTGGCTGGCGATGACCGGGCGTCAGGCCGGCGCGCAGATGGGCGCGAGCCATGCGATAGGGCACGTGCTGGGCGGCAGTTGCGATGTACCGCACGGCTACACCTCATGCGTGATGCTGCCGCCGGTGTTGCGCTATAACCGTTCCGTCAATCTGGAACGTCAACGCCTGGTGGCCGAAGCGATGGGGCATCCCGGAGAAGATGCGGCCGATGTGATCGCTGCGTTTATTGCTGATTTGGGTTTGCCGGGCAAGCTTTCGGAAGTCGGCGTCACGCGCGACCAATTCGCCATGATCGCGGATCACGCCATGCACGACAGCTGGTTGCACTCGAATCCGCGCAAGATCACCACGCCGGAACAAGTACTCGACATACTCGAAACGGCGGCGTAGGAACAGACGTATGAAAACACCAACCATCGCATGTGGGCTCTGCGTGGCCTTGGCGCTGATGTCAGGCGCGGCGTCGGCGCAGACCGTTTATCCGTCGAAACCGATTCGTTTTGTAGTGGGCTTCGGTGCGGGCGGCGGCAACGACATGATCGCACGCACCCTGAGTCGCAAGCTGACCGACAGCATGGGGCAACAGGTGATCGTGGACAACCGGCCCGGCGGCG
>CAMDDY010000106.1 GCA_945893125.1 Bordetella parapertussis | reverse complement strand
GCGCAAGCGCGAACAGCACTACCCGGCAAGTATTTCTCCACGCACCGCCGCAGGGCGCTTAGAATCCGCTTTCAACAACAGATCAATCTGAACGCGCAACCACTTAAATCATCCCTCGTTCAGGCTCATACCTGGATTGGAAAATACTCACAATGGTCGTTCCCACGTCATCGTTAGGATCGACTCCCACAGTTGATTGTCCAGCCTCCTCCGTAATCAGGATAGCTTCGATACCGGTGATGCTCTTATTTGAGAGGTTAATCACTTGCTGGCTTGCTGAAGTGAGGTTGGTGGTTGCCGAACCCAACAAGGACAAAGCCAGCGCACCGTCATCAACGCGCAGTATGTCGAATCCGGCACCACCGTTGATGACGTCGTTGTTGGTGCCGTCGAACACCAGGATATCGTTGCCGCCGTTGCCGTTAAGCGTGTCGACCCCTGGACCGCCATTCAGCACATCAGTACCCGCACCACCGTTGAGCGTAGTCGCGGGTGCAGTGGTCGGGCGTTGGCCTACGTTGAGCACGTCGTCATCGAGCGCGATTTTGGAATCACGGCCCAGATCGAGCATGCGGCCGTTTTCAAGTTGCACTTGAACGATGGCGTTCGCGTTGGTCTGGATGGTCTCTTTCGCGAACACCTTGTCGCCGACCATCGCTTGACGCGCCACACCGTCAACGCCGACGATTTTTACGTCACCGACGACAACTTTGATGGTGCCTACCGCTGCTGTTCCGCTGGCTGCTGTGCCCATGATGTGCTCCTGTTTCGTTGAGTCGATCTTGTTGAGAGTTCGATTACTGAAAATGTGAAAACACCGCGCTCGGGTTGTTTCGAGTTTGTGAAATGCTGCGCTTAATTTTGCAACCGCGCTACGTACTAAGGTATCGATACCAAAGTATCGAGTGTGCATTCCGTCACGGTATTTTGGCGGGGGCTGTTCTAACCGGGCGCGATGGCGCTGCTTACACTGGGGTTAGCGTACGGCGGGGGTTGCGCCACTAGATATTGTGCGGGGCTGTACCGGAGGCCGGCAGGCGGGCGCGGTGGAGATTTAATGTCTTTTAGTTAAAAATATGTTTAAAAACATATAGTTACTATAAAACAGTAAGGGCGATGTGTCCCCGCCTCCCCAAGGCGGCATACTTATCGCTGACGCTAACGGGCACGCCGCTTGTCGGCGCGTCCGGTTGCGCGAGTTAGGCTGGATTGTTTCTCAAACAGGCGGCCAGCAGCGAACTTGTGCAATACGCTGGCAATAAAGGTCTGGTACGGAATACCTTCTTCCAGTGCGCGCGCTTGAATATCCATCAAATCTGGCGAAGACAACCGGATATTGATTCGTCTGTCTTTGATAAAGGTTGCCGTAGCCGCAGCCTTGAATTTAGCCAGCTTCGTTTTTGAAGGCGAAGTGGACTTGAATTCGCCCTTTTCATAGGTTGTCAGGATGCCGTTCTCAAAGGCGTCAAGTTTTTTCATCGGGGGTGCTCCTCGGTAAATAATCTCTTGTAGCCTTTCTGCTGGGAATCACTGTCTTCAAGAAGTAGTAGTCCGGTTCTTCAACATAAGGCACCAAGTAAACATAACCATCAAGTGCCACAACCAAAACAGACTGGTTTGGATATTTTTCCGGGTTTGGGTGACGCAACTCATCCAGCAAACCATCTGCTTCAATCGCCAGAACCATTTCCTCGAACGAAATGCCGCGTTCAATTTTCAACGCTGCGTTTTTCTCATGGCTCCAGCGATATGGTTTCATGCCGCCAGATTATCTGAATGTGTGCCTAATGTCACCTTTTGCGAGCAAAAGGGGAGAACGCCTCTTTCTGAATGGCGCCTGCGGCTACCGTTGGTGGTTTTACTTCACAGCCAATTACCCATCAATATAAACGGCGCCCAATAAAACGGATGCCGGTATTGGCCTTGGGATGCTTTCGCATCGCCGCCCGCGCTGTTGATAAAGCCCAGTTGCGCTTGGCGCAGTGCTTCTGCCTTGGTGAGCTTGCCGGATTCACGCAAGCGGTAAAACTGCTGCATCAGCAGGCCGGTGCTTTCGTCGGCCACCGGCCACAGTGTTGCCAGCACGCCCTTGGCGCCCTGTTTTTGCGCCAGCGCGCCGAGGCCTTCGATTTCCATGCCGTTGGCGTCCTTGCCGCCGCCGACCGCCGTTTCGCAGGCGGATAGCGTAATCAAATCCACGTCTTCAAAACGGTAGTCTCCTTCTTTCAAATCCTTGAGCGAGAGGTGTTTGCCGTCGCCTAGCAGCAAAAATGAATTCGCCTCGGTGCCCGGCTGAAATTTAAAGTGGCTTGCGAGATGCAACACGGGATAGGCTTTATCCAGCGCATCGCGCAGCCGGTTGGCGGTGAAGGCATCATCAAGATGCACCTCGCCCGGCAGCACGCCCCGATTTCCGACGCGGATAATACCTTCGAGTTCGCCTTTTACCGATGGCAGCGCCGCGAAATTTTCAACCTTGCGCGTCATGCCCATGGCCATCACGCGCCACGCGGCCTGCGGCTTGTCTTTCAGCTTGTCTTTCGCGGCTTCGGTAAACAACGCGACGCGATAGTCCTCGATCACAAAACGCTTGCCGTCGTGCAGCACCGCCAGCGGGATGTAACGCAACGCGCCGTCCAGCGACACCATCAGCGTCTGCGCCTTGGCCTGCTTCAGATCGTCGATGATGGGCGCTACCAGCAAGCGGTACAGCGCCTGCGCCATGGGCGTGGGATTCAGCCCCGGGTCCTGCAACTGGCTTTGTAAGTGCGCAATCTGCTGATTGAGATCACGCGCCGTGACATTCACCGTGCGTGCAATCTGGATGGAAGGCGTGGTCAGCAGAATGTTCAGCCGCTCGTCGCCCACCAGATAATGCACAGCCACCGCGCCGTGGCCGAGTGTAGCCAGGGTGCCTTGCAACGCACGCAGATTGGTCAAGCCGCGCTCGCCGATTTCACGATTGCGCTGGCCGCCCGCCTGCGCCAGCTCGCGCATGAAATCACCCAGAAACGCATCGAACGCTTTTTGCGCCACGGCGCGATCGGCACGCAGTGTTTCGCGGCGCTTGGTTTCTTCATCGCTCAACCCCGTGCGCGCCTTGCGATCCAGTTCACCGAGTTCCGCGCCCAGCGCGCCGAGGCGGGCGCTGATTTCAGCGTAGCGCTTGCGCCATGGCTCTTCGCCGTCGGTATAGGGCACCTGCGTGGTGCGGTTCTCGCGCTTTTCGTCGCGCCTCACAAAATCAAAATACTCCTCCTCCTTCAGCATCATCATCACCTGCTGCGCTTCGGGGAGCCGGCCTTCGGCGATCAACACATCGGCCAGACCGCGGTACACCTCCAGCTTGTCGCCGAGGAACGAACGCTGCAAATCCTGATCAAGCCCCACAAGGCGCGCGCGCAAGCCCTGTATGGTGTTCACCGCCTGCTTGCCGAAAAAAATCGCCAGGTCGTTTTGTTTACGCAGCGCATAGGTGGTGCGCAAGGCATCCTGCACGCGCCACAACATCTCCGGCGCATCGGCGTGGCTCACCATCGGCAGCGCGCGCTGCAACATGGGCAGCGCTTCATCCACGCGCCCCGTCGCCCAATACACACGCGCCAGATGCCACAGGCTTTGCGCCACATCGGGGTGCGTGGCGCCGAACGCCTTTTCACGGATAGCGAGGCTGCGGCGCGCCGCCGGCAACGCACGCTCGTAATCCTTCATGTCCCAATACAACTCCGACAGATTGACAAATACGGTGCCCAGTGCCGGATGCTCGGGGCCATACGCCTTTTCGCTGATGGCGAGACTGCGCTGGTACAGCGGAAGTGCGCGCGCATAGTCGCCGGTGTAACGATAAAGCAATGCCATGTTACCGAGGCCGTTCGCAACCCCAGGATGCTCCACGCCCAGTGTTTTTTCGCGTATCTCCAGACTGCGCTGGTAACGCGTGAGCGCCTGCGCGTATTCGCCCATGCGCCAATACACCAGCGCCATGTTGTTGAGCGACGCGGCAACGGCGGGATGATCGCCGCGCGTTTTTTCGGTGATCGCCAGGCTGCGTTGATTCAGCGATAGCGCCTTGGGATAGTCGCCCATGAGCCGATGCAGCTCGGCTAGATTATTCAGACTGACGGCCACATCCGGATGCCCGGGCCCGAGCGCCTTTTCACGAATCGCAAGGCCGCGCTCGTGCAGCGCGAGCGCCAGCGGAAACTGCCCCATCATGCGGCGCAGTTCCGCCAAATTGCTCAACGTCGCGGCCACGTCGCGATGCTGCGGCCCCAGAATTTTTTCGCTGATGGCAAGGCTGCGCTCATAACGCTGCAACGACTGTTCATAGTCAGCCACATTCAGATACAGCAAAGCCAGATTGTTCAGCGCGGCGGCAACCGACGGGTGCGACGGGCCATGGGATTTTTCGTAGATCGCGAGCGCACGCAGATACAACGGCAGTGCTTCGGCAAAATTGCCCATCGTGCGGTGCATTATCGCCAGATTGTTGAGCGCGGCGGCCACCGCCGTATGGTCGGCGCCGAGCGCTTTTTCGTAGATCGCAAGACTGCGCTGATACAGTGGCAACGCGTCGGCAAAGCGCCCCATCAAACGATGCACGCCCGCCAGATTGTTCAGCGCGCCCGCCACATTCAGATGCGCGGCGCCGGATGTTTTTTCAAAAATGTCCACGCTGCGCTGAAACAGCGGCAACGCCCGCGCGTACTCGCCGGCATCGCGATGCAGCCCGGCGAGATTGCTGAGGATGGCGGCGACATTCGGACTATCCGGGCCTTGCGCTTGTTCGAGTAGGGTCAGCGCGCGCTGATACAGCGGCGCCGCGATGGCGTATTGCCCCGCCGCCTGATGTAGCGCGGCAATATCGTTAAGGTTGACGGCGACGCGCGGATCTTGCGCGCCAAAATTCCGTTCGTTGATTTCTAGGGCGCGCTGAACCTGCGCTCGCGCCGCTTCGTGCCGGCCCAGATCCTTATGCGCCGCGCCCAAGGCCGCAAGCAACGGCGCCAGGGTTGCGTGGCTCGCGCCCAGAACCGCTTCTTTGATCGCCAGCGCCTTTTCGTAGAGCGGCACGGCTTGCGCGGGCTTGTTGTCGCGGCGCGCGGCATTGCCTTGGGCAATCAGCCGATCGGCGGCCTGCAGGCGCGCGTCGATGGTAACTGCGGCGGCATCCGGTTCGACTTCGGCTGCAACGGCAAACCCGGCGCAAAACACCGGCGCGGTTGCAAACACCGCTATCGTCACTGCGGCACGGATTAGACTCATGGCCTCAAGTAGATTCCAGTCCCTGGCGCGGGATTTCACAACCTATTTGCCGGGAGCAAACACGGGTGGATGCAACGCAGCCTTTCCGGCCAACTTCTCAAACGACTTATCGAATGTAGCTAGTGCTTCGCATCCCGCAGCGCCAGCATGATGCAAGACATCGGCAAAGTCGAACCCCGATTCATACCGTTGCAAAATCAGATGTATATCCCCGCTGCGCTCAAAATTCAGGTTGCGTACGGATAAAAAACCTTCAAAAATTTTTGTAATCGCCGCTTTGGGCATTTTGTAAGCGCCGCGCAAGACCCACTCCAGCTCCAGGGAAACCGTGATCGGCACAAATAATGCATTGCTTGAATCGATAAAACTCGCCGCCCGTCTCGCCTGTTGAGGCGTATCGTTGGTGGCTATTCTGGCAAGGATATTGGTATCCAGCGCGATCATGATTTACGCGCGTGCCGGGCCACATCCAACTGCTCGTCAGTCAATGCCGGCCCGGTGTATCCGGCAATGCCGATACATTCCGCTGCGGTCTTGGTCTTGCGGGCCTGATCGACCAACACCCGAAATCCGCCTATATCCGGCACTACATCCAGCCGGGTTCCCGGGGTGATGCCGAGGCGGCGCCGAATTTCGGCTGGGATAACCACTTGACCCTTTTCAGACACGGTTACGATCATGGGAAACTCCTGTTTAAGCGGCATCGTATCATACTTTCTTACCCAGGTAAGACGCTTAAGCCATTGTGTAAATAGAGCGCCTAACCAAATGAAATTCTCCATGTCCCGCTACTGGCAACCATCCAAACACTCCCGTCGCCCGCTTGCGTGACAAGGGCACACTTGTAGCGAAGCAGAGGGGCGTGGGGATTTCATTATGTTAGGCACTCTTAGAACAAGTGGCAGGCTACGCCTCCCTGGCAACCGAAAACACCCTGGGTGATTCGCCCGCTTGGTGGATTGTATGCATGGTCCGGTACGCGGATTCGATGTGGCGGCGAAACCGCCGGGTGTCGAACAGCGGTGTTGTCAGCCGGTTTTCCGCAAGCTTCAGCCGGATATCGCGCAACAGCGCCGGCGTCGTTGCCAGCTTTAACGCCAGCGCTTCGTAGTCATCCAGCGTGTGGGTGATTAATTCGGGCATGCCGATGGCGCTCAGCAGGCTAGCCGCCACGCGGCTGGCAAAACTTTGCCCCGCGCACGTGACCACCGGCAGGCCCATCCATAAGGCATCGCTCGCGGTGGTGTGTGCATTGTAGAGCAAGGTATCCAGGAACAAATCAGCCAGACGGTGACGCGCCAGATGCTCCGCATTACTGGCGCGCGGCGCGAAAATCAATCGGGCGGGATCCACGCCGCGCGCCGCCGCCTCACCGCGCAGGTTGCGTTCCACTGCGGCATTGGCGCGCAGCAGCCACAGCACGCTGCCGTCCACCCGAAGCAGCAGCCGCATCCAGACATCGAAAACGTCTGGTGATATTTTGAAGTTATTGTTGAAGCAGCAAAAGACAAAAGCATCTTCCGGCAAACCCGCGGTGGCGCGGGCGGGTGTACGCGCGGCGCTTTTTCGTTTGGAATCGTTCGGCTGATAACAATCCGGCAGATAAACCACTTTCTCGGCGTAGTGCGCTTGCTGGTGCGGCGGAATCACAACCGCATCGGCAATCAGGTAATCGATGTAGGGCGCGCCGAACGTGCCGGGAAACCCCAAAAAATTAACCTGCACGGGTGCTGCGCGATGCGCCAATATGCCCGGACGGCTATCGGTGGTGTAGCCCTTGATATCGACGGCAATATCCACTTCGTTATCGGCAAGCCACTGCGCCGCCGCTTCGTCGGTAAACGCGCGCACATCCACAAACCGGTCCACTGCCGCGACGACGCGCCGGCGCAATGCGTCTGCCCGGTCAGGGCCAAACGAAACGGCAATGATTTCAAATGCGCTTCGATCATGCAGCTCAAGCAGCTCCGCCATCAAATAAGCCGTGGCGTGATCATGAAAATCCGCCGACAGATAAGCTAGACGAATTCTGGCATGCTGATAACGCCTGCCCTGCCACTGGGCCGGCGACACCGGCGGGTGTTTATTCAATGCAAACAGTGACGCACAGAGCAACTGATCCGCCGGATTACCCGACACCGTCAGAAAACCAAATGGCTCGGCCACCAGCTTGTGGCGCCGTAGGCCATCGATAATTTTTTTCTGCAAAACACGGTAATCAGCCCACGCGCCAATGTGCTTGCGTGCCTGCAGGGTGGCGCCCAACACAAACGGATAGTCCGCATCGATTGCCAACACCTTGTCGTAACTGGCCATCGCATCCGCGTGCCGGTTCATTTTCTGAAGCATGCCCCCACGGTGCGCCAGCGCATCGGGATAGTGCGGCTTGATCGAGATGGCCTTGTCAAAGTCGAACAGCGCCTCGTCATTGCGCCGCAGCCGCATGAACGCCGCACCGCGATTGCAATAGGCATCCGCGAACGCGGGTTCCATTGCAATCGCCTTGCTGTAGCTCTCAATCGCTGCTTCAAGCCGATTCAGCGCAACGAGTGTATTACCCCGGTTGTTCCATGCGCCGGGCTGGCGCGGCGTGACTCGCAACGAGTGATCGTAGCCCGCCAACGCCTCGGAGTAGCGCCGCAAGCGATACAGCGCATTGCCGCGATTGTTCAGCGCTATGGTGTCGTCCGGCTTCAGCGCCAGCGCCTGATCAAAGGACTCTATCGCTTCCACATGCCGGTTCATCGAGGCATGGACATTGCCAAGATTGGAATGCGCTTTTGCCGATCGCGGATTGCGAAGCAACGCACGCGAAATCAGCGCTATCGCCTGGGCGCCATCGCCTTGTTGTGAACGCAGCATGCCCAGTAGGCGCAGCGCTTCCACGTGCTCCGGCTCCACGTCGAGCACAGCCTGGTAAAGCCGCGCGGCATCAGCCAGTTGGCCGAGCCGGTGGTGGGCCAGGGCTTGCTGTATCGATTGCCCCATCTTGAGCTTGTTGCCGGGTGCTATTTTGGATGGCCGAAGCATGGGCGTCATCTAAGTTTGAAGAGAACGTAACATGCCAACTGCCCCACTGAAAATGCGGTCGTATCCGGGCGTGTGACATACCGAATCGCTGGAACTCATACACGTTCCGCCCAGCGAGTTCTACGAGTTTCTTTTATGTCAAAGCGCCAGGGCCAACCGCAAGCCGTCGTTGATCCGGGAAATAATCTGTCCTGGCAACAGCTTGACACGATGCGTCAACAGTTCACGGTCTACGGTCAGTATTTGCGAGACATTAACGACTGACGGTTTGGAAAGGCCGGATTCGGACTTTGAAACACGCACATTGCCGGGCGCATGCGCAAGATTCAGATTCGACGTGACGACTGCGACGATGACCGTGGCCACGCGGCTGTCATTGAACGGATTCGACTGCACAATAACCACCGGACGGCGCATGCCGGGGCCGGATCCAATCGGTTCCGGCAGTGATGCCCACCAGACCTCACCACGTTTCACGTTTCAGACCGCGCGTAGGCACTATTTGCGCCTTGAGCCAGACAGGGTCAAGATGGGAAGGCTCTTTCGCATAGACCTCGTTGAGGCGTTTCGTCACGTCATGTGCCGAATGTGCGCCAACGTAGCTTGCCAGCGCCTCAGCGTAGAGCTGGCTGCGCGACTTGCGCAGATTTGCCGCCAGAATTTCGGCGGCACGGAATACAGGGTCAGGAAGTGAGATGGCGACTTTCATGGCGCCATGGTATCACCCGGGTATAACCACACGCAAGCAGAGGGTCACGGCAATCCGAGTGCCTGCGCTTCCGCGAGAAGCACAGCCTCGCCCGTAACGCCCATACCCACGCAAAACTGGTCATCGCCCTTGCCCATCACCGGGAATGGCTGACGCGTATCAACATGTTGCAACTATCTGTTAAAAACGTATATACTTGTTGCAACAATTTCGAGGAGGCATTTATGGGCGGCACAGTACAGATCAGTCAGATTGTTCAAGAATGGGGTAACGGCCTCGCCGTGCGGATAACCGCACCCGTGGCGAAGGCGGCGAGATTTTCGCAGGGACTTCCCATTACCGTGGAAGTGGTCGAGGAGGGAATTCTGATCCGCCCGGCCGGCAAGCCGCGCCTGACGCTTGCGCAGAAGCTAAAGGCTTTTGATCCGAAAACGCATGGCGGCGAAGCCATGATGAGCGGTCGCGCCGGCAGGGAAGTGTTCTGATGGTTAGTACGCCGTGGGCTCCCGACCGTCGAGACATTATCTGGATTGATTTTAATCCACAGTTAGGCCGCGAAATGAAAGACGAGCATCCGATGCTCGTTTTGTCAAACAAGCTATTTAACGAGCGGACTGGAATCGTTATAGGTTTGCCTATGACCCACGCAGCATTCAACGACACGAATCCGTTCGCCGTCAAATTCGCAGGGCCGAAGGGCGAGGTAGGTTACGTTCTGTCGCACCAGCCAAAATCGTTTGACTGGCGCTTGCGGCGTGCGCGGCCACACCTGTTTAAGCAGGTTTCGCCGAGAGTGTTTGCATCCGCATGCGAAGAATTGAACTCGATTATTTCGATTGGCGGTTGACCGCAAAGCAGCAGGCCGCGCCGTCCATCAGGCAACCGGTTACACGCGCTCGTCGCCCATTAAAGCGGGTACATCCGGCACCTTGCCCATGTAATGCTCAAAGTCGCTGCGCCTGCCTTTGGCGGCTTCCGACTTGAGGAAATCGAGCGTCATCACCGACGCCATTTTTTCAGCGGCGGCACTCGCGATGAACTGGTTCACCGAGATGTTATCGCGTTCGGCCAGCTCCTTAATTTTTTCATGAACGGAGTTCGGCAGACGAATCGTCAATGCGGTCATGGTCTACTCCTCAATAATCTCAAAAAATCGGCTGGCGTGACGGCCTGCACTTTCAGCGCCTCGACGCGCCGGAAATCTTTCATATTGTGCGTTACCGTCTTCTCCAATGATGCCCATACCCACGTGAAATCGATCGTTGCCCTTGCCCATCACCGGAAACCGCTGCGCATTGAATAAATCGTAATGGCTGTCGTGGATCAGGCCATCGTCGCGAATCGCCGGCCAGATTTCGTGGGCGAGAAATCGTTGATCGGCGCCGTATCCGGCATCCGCATTGCCTGCGGAGAATCGCTTCATGCGCTGCACGACGAACGGCGGTTTATCCGTGCGCGCGCCCCACATCCCGCGCAAAGCCCCGCTGGACGCAATAGTCAATGCCTATGCCATTCTCCCGTAGCCGCACTTTGATAAGTGTTGGTATGGCACATCACAAGAATTTGCCGCGGCTTTGATGGAATCAAGAAGGTACTGTGGCCGCCGCAGTGATATCGTTTTTGTCGTGGGCTCTGATCATGATGCCAGTTTTGCACTTGCCAGCCGATTGAGGCTCACCCCTTGCTCTGCGGCCTGCATGGCAAGCAACCTATGGAGTTCGGGCGGGATACGCACCCGAAACTCACCGCTGTAGTGCTTCTCTGCCAATGGGGCAGGAACAGGCTCGGCATTGGCCTGAAGGTCGGCAACCACATCAGCAACGACCCTGCGTATACCGCCAAGCGCGGCTTCAGGCGTATCCGCCAACCAGCTCAGAGAAGGAAATTCAACGCATAGTCCAACGTGCTCACCATCTTCTGGCGACCATGTAACCCGATAGGTGTAATGATTAAGGTTCATCGCGCATTCTCCAGTTTGTCTATGGCTTGCAACACCTGCCGCACCTGATACGGTTTGGCCTTGCCGCCCGAATTTTGAATATTGACTCTCGGATCACCCGGCCAAGGCGTCTTAAAAATCAAATGGCTCGTGCCGCTTTGGCGAGGTTCGCCGAAAAATGATTCGCAAACTTTGCGTAAATCCGCGAACCTGATACTTGCCGGTTCCCGGCGCATTTGATCGAGTATTTTTACGGGCGCAGCCATTTTATGGTATCAATAATGGCACCACAAATCAACCAGAACAGCAACATCCCCTACACACTCAAACCAACGGCCACGGCAAACCCAACAACTGCGCTTCCCGGCGCAAACCGTCTTCGCCGATGATGCCCATGCCGACGTGAAAGCGGTCATCGCCTTTGCCCATTACGATGCTGCGCGTTGAATAAATCGTAGCGAATAACTCGTTTCGCATCCCGTTTATCCCTACACAAAACCCTGATGAAGCATGCCTCAACGCAAATCGCCATTGACGCGTAACGTCCAATTTGCCACCATACCCTTATGCACTTTCAGGTCCTTGGAGAGATTACCCATGCAGAAACATTTGCGATTGGGTCTGGAATTCGAGAGATCGCCCGGTTGCGAAAGCTCTACGGAAAGGGGCATTGGCGAAAGCGCAAGGGTATTGCCCGTGTTCGTCTTGATGACGGGTCGGTCTTTCTGGCCGAAATTCATTGGTATGAGGGTACGGGCATTGGCAAACGTGAATTCAAAATAAAGCGCCTTATCGAAGGTTACTGACTATGGCTCGCTCATCCCGGTATCTGGTTGTCTGCCTCAAGAACGAAGGCTATGACGTCGCTCTTGAGAAACGTAAAATCTACGTCGCGATCCCCGATGCTTCCGCATTGAAACACGGGCTGATGCGTGTCCTTGATGAGTCCGGGGACGATTACCTCTATCCCAGCGAGTATTTTGCGTCCGTTGAGCTACCAACATCCGTCCGGCGGGCTGTCCTTACAGCGGCATAACCCTTTGTTGCTGCGGCCGGGCCGCCAGTGCCGTGGCGATTCAAAAC
>CAMDDY010000105.1 GCA_945893125.1 Bordetella parapertussis | reverse complement strand
GCAGCACCGGCAGCGGCACGCACTTCGCGGCGGAGATGTTAAAGATTGCCGCAGGCATTGACGTGGTGCATATCCCGTACAAGGGCGTGCCGGAGGCGCTCACCGATACCGTGTCGGGCCGCGTGCAGTTTTTTATGTCGCCGCTGGCGAGCGCGATCAATCTGGTGCGCGACGGCAAGTTGCGCGCGCTGGGGGTGTCGTCGGCCAAGCGCGTGCGCGCCTACGCCGAGGTGCCGACCCTTGCCGAAGCGGGACTCGCGGGCTTTGAATGGGATTCGTGGGGCGGCATTCTTGCGCCCGCAAAAACGCCGCGCGCCGTCATCAACAAATTAAACCGCGAAATCACGCGCGCACTCAACTCGCCGGAGGTGAGTCAACGCTTGACCTCACTCGGCGCGGAACCGATGCCCGGCACGCCGGAGCAGTTCGACAAACTGCTCGCCGCGCAACTCATGATCACCGCGAATCTTGCGCGCAAGGCGGGGATTAAGGCGGAGTAGCGAGCCAGGGGTGCCGTAATACCGCCGCAAACAAGCGGCTTCAACTTGGTGCGTGAGTGCCCCACAACCGTGCCATACAATTTTGCTGGCGCGTTCATCCCTTTGTGACGCCCTTTAATGGACGCCCCCGGCAACCCTTTGGTGCGATGGCACAGTTATTGCATTACGGGAGGTGTTGTGCAGAGCGTCACGCCAACCTCTCTCGTCATTCAATCTCAATCAAGGAATCGGCCATGAATATGAAGCAATGGATTGCCCGCTGTTTGTTTTCACTGTCGCTGCTCGGCGCCACCGCGGCGCACGCCGCGGAACCGTTGAAAATTGGCTATAGCGATTGGCCGGGCTGGGTGGCATGGCAAGTAGCCATCAACAAAGGCTGGTTCAAGGAAGCGGGCGTCGATGTGAAATTCGAGTGGTTCGACTACTCGGCCTCGATGGACGCTTACGCCGCTGGCAAACTGGATGCGGTCACCATGACCAACGGCGACGCGCTGGTCACTGGCGGTGGCGGCGCCAAGAGCGTGATGATTCTGATTAACGATTACTCGAACGGCAACGATCAGGTCATCGCCAAACCCGCCTTTAAAACCCTAAAGGATTTGAAGGGCAAGAAAATCGCGCTGGAAAAAGGCTTGGTCGAACATCTGCTGCTGCTCAACGGGCTGAAAAAAGCGGGAATGAAAGAGTCCGATGTCACCATCGTGAATGCCAAAACCAATGAACTGCCGCAAATGCTGGCGACAGCCGACATCGCCGCCGTTGCCGCGTGGCAGCCGGTGACCGGCCAGGCGCTGAAAGCCGCGCCCGGCTCGCGCGCGATTTACACCTCGGCCGATGAGCCCGGGCTGATCTACGACACGCTGGCGGTAAAGCCGGCCAGCCTCAAAGCACGCCGCGCCGATTGGCAAAAAGTGGTCAAGGTATGGGATCGCGTGGTGGCCTATATCGAAGACCCGAAGACGCAAGCCGATGCCGTGAAGATCATGGCGGCGCGTGTCGGCATTACGCCGGAAGCCTACTTGCCGCTGTTGAAAGGCACCAAGCTGATGAACCTGGCGGCGGGCAGCAAGGTTTTCGTCAAGGGCGAGGGCTTCCAGTCACTGCACGGCTCCACCAAGGTGGCGGATGCCTTTAACGTCGCCAACGCGGTGTACAAAAAGCCGGAGAACATCGATAGCTATATCGATGCAACGCTCACCAATGCAAGCAACGCCAAGTAACGCGCCGTAGTCAAGCAGCAGCAAACAGAACAGAAATGGGCGCGATCTCTCGATGGCTGCCGGGACGCGCGGGACTCACGCCGCGCCAGCGCACGCTGTTGGGGATCAGCTCATTTCTGCTGCCGCTATTGTTGTGGAGCCTGGTCAGTTATGCGCCGTTTATCTGGCACCCCAAAATAAATATCACCGCATCCGGTGACGTAGACTACTTTCAGACGGGCATGCTGGTGGACAAAGAAGTGTTCCATCAGGAATCCGCGCGCATGCGTGCCGGCGGCGCCACCCTGCCCGCCGGTGAGCCGGCCAATCCGATTTATCTACCCGCGCCGCATCAGGTGGCGTTGGCTTTTTACACCAGCTTTACCACCCCGCCGCTACAGAAAGATGCGCCGTGGCTGCACGAGAGTCTGTGGCACAGCATCACGATTATTTTCTGGGGTTTTTTGCTGTCGTCGATCGTGGGTGTGCCGCTGGGCATTTTGACCGGCACCTACGCCGCGCTGGCGCGTCTCACCGAACCCTTCGTTGAGTTTTTCCGTTATTTGCCTGCGCCCGCTTTCGGCGCGCTGGCAGTGGCGGTGCTCGGTATTTACGATGGCCCCAAAATCGCGGTGGTTTTTATCGGCACCTTTTTCCAGCAGGTGCTGGTGATCGCCAACACCGCGCGCAAGCTCGACGCCACGATTCTCGAAGCCGCGATGACGCTGGGCACACGCGGCCTGCGTTTGCTCACCAAGGTGGTGCTGCCCGGCATCCTGCCCGACCTCTACCGCGATCAACGCATTCTGCTCGGCTGGGCATGGACTTACCTGATCGTGGCCGAACTGATTGGCACCAGCACCGGCATCACCTGGTTCATCACGCAGCAGGCGCGCTATCAGCATTTCGATAACGTCTATGCCGCAATCATGATGATCGGCATCCTCGGCTTCGGCGTCGATCTGCTGCTCGCTCGGATCGGGCGCAGATTGTTCCCGTGGGACCCGGCGCTGAATAGAAGTTGAATCGAACGATGAACCTTTCTGCCGACAACCCAAGCTACCTCACGCAAAGCGATGCCGTGCGCAGCCGTTTCGAGCGCCTCAAGCAGCGCGATGTGATCCTGGACGTGCGTCACTTGTACCGGCGCTTTGCCACACCGCAAGGTGAAACGGAAGCGCTGCGCGATGTCAGCTTCAAAGTGCATCGTCGTGAATTCGTCTGCGTCATCGGCCCCTCCGGTTGCGGCAAATCCACGTTGATCCGCACACTCGCCGGTCTCGATCACCAAAGTGCCGGCGAGGTGTTGCTCGACGGCAAGCCGGTTGACGGACCGGGTCAGGATCGCGGCATGGTGTTTCAGGGTTACTCGCTGTTCCCGTGGCTCACGGTGAAAAAGAATGTGATGTTCGGCCCGGAAATGAACGGCGCCGGTCGCGGGGCCGCCGAACGCGATGCGTTGCTGTGGCTCGACTTGGTAGGCCTCGCCAAATTCGCCGATGCCTATCCGCACCAGTTGTCGGGCGGCATGCGCCAGCGCGTGGCCATCGCGCGCGCGCTGGTGAACCAGCCGCGCATCCTGCTGATGGACGAGCCCTTCGGCGCGCTCGACGCGCAGACGCGCGCGCGCATGCAGGCGCACCTGCTCGACATCTGGCGCAACATTGACATCACGGTGTTGTTTATCACCCACGATCTCGACGAGGCGATTTATCTCGCCGATCGTATACTCGTGCTGAAGGCGCACCCCGGTGAAGTGCAGGAAATCATCGAAGTTCCGGTGCCGCGCCCGCGTGCGCCCGGTCAGTTTTCCACCCCGGAGTTTCTCGCGACCAAGGCGCGTCTGGCACAATTGATCCACCCGCCTGCCCCCGTGCCGGCGGAAGACGAGCCGGTTATCACGCAACACTTGATACGCTTTACTAATGTTACCGATAACGTTGAATAACTTGGCTGTAGGCTAAATTAGATTTAAGTATTTGTTTTTATTCACTTAATTAATAACATGCCCAATCTTAATTTCACCGCCGATAACCCGCCCGCCAGTGCGCCGGTCGATGCACCGCCGCACTGGCGCAGCTTCGCTCCGGATCTGGATGCCGCCAAGGTGTTGTTCTCTGATATCGCGCCGGGTGGCGGGCACTGGTCCTACGTGCTGCCGCGCGGCGTCACACTGCGCCTGACCGCGCTGGAAGACGGCGCGAATATCAGCGTGGTGCTGTATGCGGCGCGCGAGAAGCTCGAACGCTACAACATGCCCGATTCACTCAAGGCGCAACACACGGCGCACTACACCCGTGGTCACGTGCTGATGAGCGACATGGGGCGTGCGCTGGCCTCGATCACCGCTGACAGCCTGGGCTGGCACGATCCGTTGGGTCTGCTGCTCGACGCCACGCGGATGCGCGAAAAGTACGGCGAGCGGCCCTATCAGACGGCGCGCAACGCCATGTACCGCAGCGGCGTCGATGGCCTGCTGATCGAAATTGCCAAGCACGGTTTGGCCAGACGCGATCTGATCGCGCCGGTGAATTTTTTCTCCAAGGTTACCGTGGATACCGAAGGAAAATTCGCCTTCTCGCCCAATCACTGCAAGGCGGGCGACTATGTAGATCTGCGCCTCGATATGGACGTGCTGCTGGCGTACTCAACCGCGCCGCATCCGCTCGATCCCGCGCCCGAATACGCGCCGAAAAAAATCGGCCTCGCCGCGTGGCGCTCGGGCACGGCGCCGCAGGACGATTACTGCCGCCGCTTCCGCCCGGAGAACGCGCGCGCGCTGTTCAATGCCGACATGCAGTACCTCGCTTGAAAGAGATGCCTATGACTACCGCCGCCATTCGTCTAAAGGAAAGCGCGCTCGATCCTGCCGCCGCCGTATTGAGCCACACCGTGCCTGCGGGTGAACCCTATCTGCTGGCAATCAACCAAGGGCAGACGCTACGCATCGTCGATGTCGACGGCAATCAGGCCGTCGATGCGCTGTTCTACAATCGCCATGATCCGGCGCAACACTACAGCGCCACGCAAACGCTGCTGCGCCAGAACGGCATTTATCTCACCACCGGCTCGGTGCTCTACAGCAACGAAGACCAGCCGATGCTGGCCATCGTTGCCGACACCTGCGGCCGTCACGATACGCTGGGCGGCGCCTGCGCCGCCGAGAGCAATCAGGTGCGCTACGCACTGCAAAAAAAATTCATGCACAGTTGCCGCGATAATTTTCTGCTTGCCCTGCAACGCGCCGACATCGGCATCGGCAAGCGCGATCTTGCGCCCAACATCAATTTTTTCATGAACGTGCCGGTCACAGCCGACGGCGGCCTGACCTTTGCCGACGGTGTATCCGCGCCGGGCAAGTATGTCGAACTGCGCGCCGAGATGGATGTGTGGTTGCTGGTATCGAATTGCCCGCAACTGAACAATCCGTGTAACGCTTACAATCCGACGCCCGCGCAATTTCTATTGTGGAATCCGGGCTGAGATGTAGTCACGATCACATAAAGCAAGGTCAAATTCAAAACCTCACCGCAAAGGCGCAAATGCGCGAAGGAACCGCAAAGGAAACCCATAATCTCGGCGGTTTTCTTTGCGGCAGTTCTTTGCGTCTTTGCGCCTTTGCGGTGAAGTTTTTCAGATTTCGCACTTTTCAGGTTGACGGCTAATTTTCATCCCCGGTGCAGGACGCCCCGCGCCGACGCAGCACACAGTACGGGACGACCCGCGAAAGACGCAACATGTTCAAGAAAGTCCTGATTGCCAATCGCGGCGCCATTGCCTGCCGTATTCAGCGCACGCTAAAAAAACTCGGCGTCGCTTCGGTGGCCGTGTACTCCGAGGCCGATGCCAGCGCGCGTCATGTGCTCGATGCCGACGAAGCCTATCTGCTGGGGGCAGCACCCGCCGCCGAGAGTTACCTGCGCGCCGATAAAATACTCGACATTGCGCGCGCCAGCGGCGCCGAGGCGATACACCCCGGTTATGGCTTTCTCTCCGAGAACCCCGATTTCGCCGACGCCTGTGCTGACGCGGGTATCGCCTTCATCGGCCCCACCGGCGCGCAAATGCGCGCCTTTGGCCTCAAACACACGGCGCGGGAACTGGCCGCGCAAAACGGCGTGCCGCTGCTGCCCGGCTCGGGCCTGCTCACGGATAGCGGCCACGCCGCGAGCGAAGCGCGGCGCATCGGTTATCCGGTGATGTTGAAAAGCACGGCGGGCGGCGGCGGCATCGGTATGCGTCTGATCTGGCGTGAGGACGCCTTGGCCGAGGCGTATGCGGCGGTCGAGCGGCTGGCACGGGCCAATTTCAAGGAAGCCGGCATCTACCTGGAAAAGTACGTCGAACAGGCGCGCCATATCGAGGTGCAATTGTTCGGCGATGGTCAGGGCGCGGTGATTGCACTGGGTGAACGCGATTGCTCGGTGCAGCGGCGCAATCAAAAAGTGATCGAGGAAACCCCGGCGCCGGGCCTTAACCGCGCACAACGCAGCCGCCTGCTGACGATTGCGATAAAACTCGGCGAGGCCGTCAACTACCGCTCGGCGGGCACGGTGGAATTCGTCTATGACGCCGCCAATGGCGAATTCTATTTCCTGGAGGTCAACACGCGCTTGCAGGTTGAGCATGCCGTCACCGAAGCGGTCACGGGCGTGGATCTGGTGGAGTGGATGGTGCGGCTGGCCGCCGGTGACATGCCCGCGCTCGACAGTTACGATATCACACCGCACGGCGCCGCGATACAGGCGCGCCTGTATGCCGAAGACCCGAACAAAAATTTTCAGCCCTCGGCAGGGCTGCTGACCGCAGTACGCTTTCCCACGGATATTCGTGTCGACGGCTGGGTGGAAAGCGGCAGTGTGGTGCCGCCGAACTACGATCCGATGCTGGCCAAGCTGATTGCATACGATGCCACCCGCGAAGCCGCGCGCACGAAGTTGATTGCCGCGCTTAACGCAAGTGACATCGCAGGCATCGAAACCAACCGCGCCTATCTTGCGCAGGTGCTCGCCGCGCCGGAATTTATCGCGGGCCGTCAAACCACGCGCCTGCTCGACAGTTTTCGCTACTGCCCGGCCACCATTGACGTGCTCGAAGCGGGCGTGCAGTCCACCGTGCAGGATTGGCCGGGGCGGCAAGGCTACTGGGATGTGGGCGTGCCGCCGTCCGGCCCGATGGATGCGCTGTCAATGCGCCTGGCCAACCGCCTCGCCGGCAATGCCGAAGGCACTGCCGCGCTGGAGCTGACCGTCGCCGGGCCTGCGCTCAAGTTCAACTGCGACAGCGTGATCGCGCTCACCGGCGCCGCGATGCAAACCACGCTGGATGGTGTGGCGTTGCCGCATTGGCAGGCGCACACCATCAAGGCGGGCAGCGTATTGCGCATACGCACGGTGCAAGGTGCGGGGCTACGCACCTATCTCGCGGTGCGCGGCGGCATCCGAGTGCCCGATTACCTCGGCTCAAAATCCACCTTCACCCTCGGCCAGTTTGGCGGGCACGGCGGACGCGCGTTGCGCGCGGGGGATGTGCTGCCAGTCACATCCGCAGTGATGAGCGGCGTGAGCGCTCCCCTAGCTTCAACACTGCAAACGCCCCTTTGTGACGCCGGTAACGCTTGGGAAATCGGCGTGCTCTATGGCCCGCACGGCGCGCCGGACTTCTTTACCGATACCGACATCGCCACTTTTTTTGCTACGGCGTGGGAAGTGCATTACAACTCCTCGCGCACCGGCGTGCGTCTGATCGGCCCCACACCGCAATGGGCGCGCACCGACGGTGGCGAGGCCGGTTTACATCCGTCCAATATTCACGATAACGCCTATGCCATCGGTGCGGTCGATTTCACCGGCGACATGCCGGTGATCCTCGGCCCGGATGGGCCCAGTCTCGGCGGCTTCGTCTGTCCGGCAACCATTGTGCAGGCCGAGCTGTGGAAAATGGGGCAACTCAAGCCAGGCGACAGCGTGCGCTTTAAGCGCCTGTCGCGGCAAGAGGCCAACGCGTTACAAGCGCAGCAGGACGCCGTGATCGCCGCGCTGGATGCGCCCGCGTTCGTCACCTTGCCCGCGCAGCATGCGCCGCTGGCGTCGCCCGTGTTGCGGCAACTCAAGGGCCGTGGTGAGTTGCCCGATCTGGTGATCCGCCAGTCGGGTGACGCCAATCTCCTGGTGGAGATGGGGCCGCTGGTGCTCGATCTCGAACTGCGCTTGCGCATACAGGCCTTGCTGCAAGCGTTGCGCGCCGAGGCGGATGCCGCGCGTCTGCCCGGCGTAATCGATCTGACGCCGGGCATCCGTTCGCTGCAATTGCATTTTGATCCACGGCACGTCGCGCAGGACGCGTTGATTAACACCGTGGTGCGTGTTGAGCAAAACCTGCCGCCGCTCGACGACATGGAAGTGGATTCACGCATCGTGCATCTGCCGCTGTCGTGGGATGACCCCGCGACGAAACTGGCGATCGAGAAATACATGCAGTCGGTGCGCCCCAATGCGCCGTGGTGCCCTAGCAACATCGAGTTTATCCGCCGCATCAATGGCCTCGATAGCATCGACGAAGTATTCAAGATGGTGTTTGCAGCGAGTTATCTGGTGATGGGTCTGGGGGATGTGTATCTCGGCGCGCCGGTGGCAACACCGCTCGATCCGCGCCATCGTCTGGTCACCACCAAGTACAACCCGGCGCGCACTTGGACGCCGGAAAACGCGGTGGGCATCGGCGGTGCGTACCTGTGTGTGTACGGCATGGAAGGCCCCGGTGGTTACCAGTTCGTCGGGCGCACGGTGCAGATGTGGAACCGCCACCGCGTCACCGCCGATTTCACCCAGCCGTGGCTGCTGCGCTTTTTCGATCAGGTACGCTTCTACCCGGTGAGTGAAGTGGAACTGCTGCGGCTGCGCGAGGAATTCATCGCGGGGAAATTCCGCCTGAAAATAGAACCTGCGCGGTTCCGGCTGCGCGACTACCGCGAATTTTTGCAAGCCAATGCAACGCCCATCGCGGCATTCAAGGCCAAACAGCAGAGCGCGTTCGAGGCGGAACGAAAACGTTGGCATGACAGCGGTCAGGATGTGGCCGCCAGTGAGGACATGATCGCCGAGGCCGGGACTGAGCGCGAACTTGATCTGCCACAGAATGCCCGCACGGTCCCTTCGCACGTCGCGGGCAGCGTGTGGAAGGTGGAAGTGCAAGTGGGCGACACCGTGAAGGCCGGACAAACCCTGGTGATCGTCGAATCAATGAAGATGGAGATCGCCGTGACCGCACCGTGCAGCGGCAAGTTGAGCCACTTGTTCTGCAGGGAAGGCAGTGCCGTCACTGCCGGCCAGAACCTGCTGGTTATTGTCGAGGAATGATATGGTTTCCATAAATACACTGAGCCTCGACATCACCACACTCAGCGCCGCCTACCGCGCAGGCGCCTTGTCGCCCGCCGATGTGGTCGAGGAAATTCTCCGCCGCACCGCCACCGACCCCAACACGGTATGGATCACGCGGCTCCCCGCTGAACAACTGCGCGGTTACGCCGAAGCACTCACCCGCAAAGAGGGCGCCACCCGGCCGCTCTACGGCATACCGTTTGCCATCAAAGACAACATCGACCTCGCCGGCACACCGACCACTGCGGGTTGCCGCGAGTATGCCTACACGCCCTCACAAAGTGCTTTCGTGGTGCAGCGCCTGATCGATGCGGGCGCGATTCCGGTGGGCAAGACCAACCTTGACCAATTCGCCACCGGCCTTAACGGCACGCGCTCGCCGTGGGGCGCTTGCCGCAATGCGTTCAACCCCGATTACATTTCGGGCGGCTCCAGTGCGGGGTCTGCGGTGGCAGTGGCCAAGGGCTACGTGAGCTTTGCGCTGGGCACCGACACGGCCGGATCGGGGCGCGTGCCTGCTGCCTTCAATAATCTTGTCGGACACAAACCAACACTGGGCTGGCTTTCCGCCAGTGGCGTGGTGCCGGCCTGCCGTTCGCTCGACACGGTTTCGATTTTCGCGCTGACGGCGCAGGATGCCGAAACGGTGACCACCGTCGCCGCAACCTTCGATGCGGCCGATGCGTTTGCGCGACCGTTGGCCGGGCACGGTTTCGATTTCGGCAGTGCGGCAAGCTTTCGCGTCGGTGTTCCGCGCGCGAGCCAACTCGCTTTTTTTGGCAACGCCGAGTCGCAGCGACTCTATGAAGCAGCGCTACAACGAATCGCGGCGCTCGGCGGCATCTGCATTGAAATTGACCTGGCACCCTTTCTTGACACCGCCAAGCTGCTCTACGAAGGCCCGTGGGTGGCGGAGCGCTACGCCGCGATCCGTGAGTTTTTCGACACGCACCCGCACGCACCGTTACCGGTAATTCGCGATATCATCGGCGGCGCAAAAAAATGGTCGGCGGCGGATGCTTACGCCTACGGTTATCAATTGAAAGCAGCAAAGCGGCGTTGCGACGCGGTGTGGCAAGCGGTCGATTGCATCGTGACGCCGACGGCGGGAACGATATACACCGTGGCCGCGATGCAAGCCGATCCGCTTCGGCTGAATTCCAATCTTGGGTTTTACACCAATTTCATGAACCTGCTCGACTACGCCGCCACCGCCGTACCGGCGGGGTTTCAGGCGGATGGCCTGCCGTTTGGCGTGACGGTATTTGCACCCGCCCATCAGGACGGCCCGCTGCTGCGGCTGGCCGCGCGCATGCAGCGCGAATTGGCCGCGCCACTGGGCGCAACCGGCTTGCCGCTGCCCGCGTCCACGGTCACGCCAACGTTGCCAATGCTACCAAGTGGACAAGTGCGCGTCGCGGTGTGCGGTGCGCATCTCGCGGGGCTGCCGCTCAATGGTCAACTCACCTCGCGCGGCGGGCGCCTGATTGCCGCCACTCGATCAGCACCGGAGTACAAGCTCTACGCATTGCCCGGCGGCCCTCCGCCAAGGCCGGGTATGGTGCGCGTCAAACAAGGCGGCGGTGCGGTGGCGCTGGAAGTGTGGGAACTCCCGGCCGGCGAATTCGGCTCTTTCGTCGCGTGCATCCCCGCGCCGCTGGGCATCGGCACGGTGACGTTGGCCGACGGTTCCACGGTGCAGGGTTTTGTGTGTGAAGCCGCTGCGGTAGAAAACGCAGAGGACGCCGAGGACATTACGACGCTCGGCGGTTGGCGCGCGTATCTGGCACGCCGCCAGCGTGGCACGCCATAAAAAAAGCCGCCTCTGAACGAGGCGGCTTTGTTTAAAGATTACTGCGTTTAGAACGTTTTGAGGAACGACAGTACGAAGGCGCCTTTGCTGACATCCTTGAAGCCGCCGGTCGCAAGACTCACGCCGGAAATCGCGCCATTGTTACCCCAGCAGTAGGCATTGGTTCCGCCCAGCGCGCCGCAACTTCCGGGGGAATTCGTGTCGGAATAGGCGGCGGTAACGACGCCGAAACCCACGTCCTTGCTCACGCCGATTTTCCAGTCGGTATACGATGCGTCCGTGGTGGCCGTCGCGGGGAATCGCTTGACCTTCTGGTGCCCCACGTGACCGATCAGGGTCCAGCCGCTACCCGCGTCGTAATTGGCATTCAATTCAAGGTAGTCCGAACCGCGCGTTTTTTCCAGACCGGTCGTGCCGCCCACCCAGCCGATGAAGTGGCTGGACGTGGCGTAGGAATACTTGGCAGTCAACCACTTGTAACCAATCGACGCATACAGTTCTTGCGTGTTGGGGTTGGCGCTCAGCGTGCGAACTTCTGAACCCTTGCCCGGATAGTTATAGGTGATGTAACCGACGTCATAGTTCCAGTCACCGCCACCGAAGCTGTTCTTGTAGCCGCCGTAGACGTCCACTTCGACCGATCCCTTGCCGTAAGCGTCTTTGACCCAGGTAATCGATGACGCCCACGCGCCGACATAAAAGCCGCTGCCGTGCAGATAGTCGATGCCGGCCTGAATCGCGGGCCGACCGTGGGTTTGGCTGATGCCGCGGAATACATAGTTGGAGGTGACGCCCACATTAAAGCTCAGGGGCGACGCCGGTGCGGCAGGCGCCGCGGGAGCGGGCGTTTGCGCGAAGGCGGTGGATACGGCAAAAGCGCCGGCAACTGCAGCACTCATAACTAATTTACGCATGATGATCCTTTGGTTAAGCCAATTAAAAAATGGAGACGTCAATATCTCCAAGCAAAACTCAGGCCCGTTTATGCCGCTCATTAAGTCTTGGGCTGATTTTATTCCAGATGATGTAAGTAGCGCGAGCATCTCGTTCATTTATATCGGGATTTGCCAGGCCTGTTGCAAAAAAAACAGCGCTAAAAATAATGCCCTGTTTTGTGGCGTGTTTTTTGTTCGGCGGATTCAAGTCTGAAGTGCAACCGCGTTATGATGCGAGTGTAGCTTCTTCCAGAAGACTTCGTGGGGTGTTTTGAAGCCGAGGCATTTTCTGGGGCGATGGTTGAGGTAGTGCATGGCGGCAGAGATGTCTTTTTTGGTGA
>CAMDDY010000104.1 GCA_945893125.1 Bordetella parapertussis | reverse complement strand
AAAAAGTTACGACCTTAAAATTCGCGCGCAGCAAGTGCCGATGCGCCGTATCGGCCGGCCCGAAGAACTCGGAGCGATGGTGGCGTTTTTGTGTTCGGATCTCGCCGGGTTTACCACGGGCGCTTCGATACAGGTGGATGGCGGAATGGTGGCGTCGCTGACGTAGTTATTTCCACCCCAACCACTCACAAATCCCCTTCCCCATCACCCATTCCAGATCATCGCCCTTCAACCATGGAATCTCCTCGGTAAACTGCGTCACCGCCTGACGATAGGTGCAGGGCAGGCGCGTAAAGTCCGTGCCCCAGAACATGCGGCGCGGGCCGAACGCATCGTAGACGCGGCGCAGATACGGATGCAGCCAGCGGTACGGGTAGACATCGCTGGTGTAGCCGCAGGTGCCGCTGGCTTTAACCGCGACGTTGGGGCGCTTGGCGATGGCCAGCAGCAAGTCAAGATTGGCCCAACCGGCTTCATCCTTGTCGCCGCTGACCAGGCCCAAATGATCGATGATGATTTTTAATCCGGGATGCCGTTCGGCGATGCGGTCGATGTATTTCACTTGGCTGTGCGTGACCAATATCATCAAACGAATTTGATGTTTTTCGACCACTTCCCATAACCAATCAATGCGGCCCTCGACCAGCGGCGCCGCGAGTTGCGGGCGTCTGAAGGTAAAACGCATGCCGAGCATGCCGGGCTGTTGTTTCCATGCGGCGATTCGGTCTTTTGCCTCATTTACGTTAGGCGCTTCGGCATCGAACCGCCCCATCACCGCGAACTTATCCGGATAACGGCGCGCGGCGTCGATCACCAGATCGTTGCGTTCGCCTTCCCAACTCGGCGGCACGAGGATCGCGCGGTCTACGCCCGCCGCAGCCATTTCTTTCAGGCAATCCTCCGCGCCCAGCGGCACCGGACGATGCGGCGCGTGACGCGCGGGCCACGGGCGCTCAGGCGTGCTGGCGGCCCAGATGTGTACTTGTCCGTCTACGATCAGCATTTATTTCACCTTTTAGTTTTCATTCAATCCGTTTGCCAACACCGCATCAAAACCAATCTGTCATTCCCGCGCAGGCGGGAACCCATAACACACGTGGCGCTGGAGACGCCTTATGGATTCCCGCCTGCGCGGGAATGACAGGGTTTTTGATTTCGAGGTTGCCCCTCACCCCTCACGCCTAACGCCTCACGCTCACTCCGCTTTCATCCCCGAAGCCTTGACCACCACCGCCCAACGTTCAATCTCGCTTTTGATGAACGCGTGAAATTCCTGCGGCGTGCTGCCGATGGGTTCCGAGCCTTCAGCGGCAAAACGTTCTTTCATGTCCGCCGATTGCAGCGCGCGCGTGAGCGTGGCGTGCAGCCGGTTGATGATAGGCATGGGCGTGTCTGCGGGCGCGAGCACGCCGTACCACAATGTCGATTCAAATCCCAGCACACCCGCCTGCGCGACCGTCGGCAAATCCGGCAGTGCCGCGATGCGCTTGGGACCGGATACGCCCAGCGCGCGCAATCGCGATGAAGCGCCCGATCTCACATACGGCAGCACGCCCGGCACCGCGCCGAACGACATGGTTATTTGCCCGGCCAGCAAATCGATCATCGCCGGCCCCACGCCCTTGTACGGGATATGCACCATGTCGAGCTTGGTTTGCAGCTTGAACAACTCCATCGTGAGATGACTGCCGCTGCCGCCGCCACCGGTGCCGAAGGTCAGTTTGCCCGGTTGCGCGCGCGCGAGCGCGATCAACTCGATCACGTTCTTCGCGGGCAATGACGGATGCACCGCCAGTATGGTGGGCACTTTGGCGATCAGCGTAATCGGCTGTAAATCTGTCAGCGGGTTATAGGCAAGCTTGCGATACAGCGTGGGGTTCACCGACAGGTTCGCAATGTTGCCCAGCACCAGCGTGTAACCATCGGGCGGCGACTTCGCTGCCACCTCCACGCCCAGCGAGCCGCCCGCGCCACCGCGATTTTCGATCACCACTTGTTGGCCGTGCGCTTCGGTGATTTTCATGCCGACGATGCGGCCGATCACATCATTGGCGCCACCGGGCACGAACGGAATAATCATGCGGATCGGCTTGACCGGGTAGTCCTGTTGCGCGTGCGCATTCATCACGCAGGCGCACGCCAGCAGCAGGACAATTTGATTTCGATGTTTCGTCATGGACATTTGTTTTTATCAACCTCAGTGGCGCGCGCTAAAAACCTGCATTCCCATTTACAATACAGCCCGCAAGTTCGTCGAAAATCAGCGTGCTCGGAGTATAAAGCGCGCGCGCAATTTTCTGGCGGATTCCTTATCGTGAACTATCGTAACGGTCGTAACATTGGGAGCACGCATTTCGATGGCCAAGAAATCAACGGCAAGCGTAAAAAAATCCGCCGCCAAACCCGCATTACAAACCCCTGATACTCCCAATCCCAGTCGCGTATTCAAAGGCGGCATGCCCACCACGCTGGGCATGAAACTCGTATCCGTCACGAAGAAAAAAGTGGTCGCTGAAATGCCGGTGAAAGACCAACATCGCAACTGGAATGGCCGCGTCAACGGCGGCGCGATCATGTCACTGGCCGATGCCACGGGCGCGGCAGGCGCGGTGGCGAATATGCCGCCGGGCCATCGCGGCGGCACGCTGGAATCGAAAACCAATTTCTTCGCGGCGGGCGTAGGGCCGGTGATACGTGCGGTGGCGGTGCCGTTGCACATCGGCCGCACCACGTCGGTGTGGCAAACCACTATCACCAACAGTGGCGACGGCAGCCGGGTGGCGATCGTCACGCAGACGCAGATGTGTTTGCCGATTCCGCCCAACAGGGGCGGCTACAAAGACAGCCCGTAGGATGGGTGCAACCCATCACAAACACAGGTTGCCGCAATACCACCCTTTTTTGTGATGGGTTACGGCCATTGGCCAGTACCCATCCTACGGAAGTTTTTGCGCTGAAGCACTCTAAACGTATCACCCCAACGCCGGCCAAATCCGCGCCGCCAAATTAGGCGACCCCGGCGCATGCACCAGCTTGCGCACCACGTCGTCGGTCCACTGTTCCATTTTCGGATTCACCTTCTCGTGCTCGACAAAGCTGCCGTCGCGCGCCCGCGTCGAGGTGAATTCATACAGAATGATGTGCTTGGCCCAGCCTGACACCGATGCGTATTTGCGCACGCGGACGCAGCCGGGGAGCTTTTGCATGGACGGCAGGCGCCACTGCGCATACCACGCCGCCAATTCATCCTCATCTTGACCGGGACCGGCGTTAAAACTGCCCAACTGTATGCCCCCCGCGAGACCCAATTCCGGCGGTGACTTGGCGGCGGGGCCGATGATGCGCGCCTCCTCGGTGGCGAGGTTGTACCGCTCGCCGATGCGCATCGCGAGCATTTTTTTATCCGCATCGGACAGCCGTGTGCGCATCTGTGCGGGCGTGGGGTTGACGAACACGTGCGCGTCTTTCGCGCCAAACAGCAAAATATACCGGTCCCCGACGGGGATGGACGGGTCGTTGACATGTCCGAGACGATTGGGCGCACCGGTCATCTTGACGTTGGTTTCCGACGCATAGTGCGCCCCCCACAGGTAGCCGGGCTGCTGCAACATATTGGGAATGTAATGGCCGTGCAGCCATTGCAGATAATCTTCACGCCCCTGCTCCGGCAGGTTGTACCAGGTCATCCAGATGCCGCGATCCATGTTCTCCACTGTGCTCTCCGCGAGTTAATGTGCGATTCGATTATAAGGCTACAATTGCGCCACGGCAGCAACAAAACCGGGGAGCACCGCTTGATTCGATTTCTGACTTTTCTCGGCGCCGCGCTGGCGCTCAACGCAACGACCGCACCCGCGCAAGGCTTCGGCAGCCGGCCCATACGCATCATCGTACCCGTCGCGCCGGGCGGGCCATCGGACACCGCAGTGCGCATCCTCGTACCGCGCCTGAGCGAGGCATTGCGTCAAACACTGGTGGTGGATAACCGCCCCAGCAACAACGGCGTCGCCGGCACCGAAATCGCCGCGCGCGCCAACCCGGACGGCCTCACGCTCAACATCGGCAACAGCGGCACGCACGCAATTAATCCGAGCCTCTACAAAAATTTGCCTTACGACCCGGTACGCGATTTTGTGCCGATCATCCAGATTGTTACCAGCGGCATGGTGCTGGTCGCCACGCCCAGGCTGCCGGTGAATTCGTTCAAGGATTTTGTCGCGCTGGCGAAAAAAGAACCCGGCAAATTGAACATGGCGGTGGCCGGCGCCACCGGAGAACTCGCCGGTGAAGCGATGATGGCGATGAGCGGCATCCGCATGAACAACGTGCGCTACAAGGGCAGTTCGCCCGCCGAGATCGCCACGCTGTCGGGCGAATCCGACGCCAGCATGCTCACCCCGCTGGCAAGCATGCAGCACATTGCCTCGGGCCGCTTGAAAGCGATGGGCATCACCAGCGCCAAGCGCTCGCCGCTGATGCCGAATGTGGCCACGCTGGCGGAACTTGGCGTGACGGGCTACGACTTCCAAATCTGGCACGGCCTGTTCGCACCGCTAAAATCGCCGGACGCGATCACACAAAAAGTGCATAAGGCCACGATGCAGGCGCTCAATGCACCCGAAGTGAAAGAACGGTTCGCCGCACTCGGGTTCACCATCATCGGCAACACCGCGCAGGAATTCGCTGCCGTGGTGAAAAGCGAACTGGCGAAGTTTCGCAAAGTCGTGGCGGACTCCGGTATCAAACTGGAGTAAAGCGCACATTGGAAAAGCGGGGATATGAGCAATCGCCATAAACTATTGACCGGGCTCGGTGCGGGAGCGCTGGCGGTGGTGGCGCTGGTAGGGCATTTAATCTGGTCGGGCTATCGCGAAACGATCAGCGTCGCCGAGACCACGACCCGCGGCTATGCCGCCTTGCTTGAAACAAGGCTGAGAGACACCCTGCGCCGCGCCGATTCCGAATTGCAGTCGCTGCAGCGAACGACGCCACCCGCGGCACTGAGTCAGGATGCAGTATCGCAATACGCACAGTTGGATGCCGGGCTTAAGGCGCGTCTGATCCATTTCCCTGAAATCGCCGGCATGTCCGTTATCGATGTCAGGGGCGATACGCTATATACCTCCTATGAGGGGTCCTCGCGGTCGAATTTCGCCGACCGCGGCTTTTTCCGCACCTTGCGCGACAATCCGCGCGCTACGCTTGTTTTTTCCGAAGTCATCGTGGCGCGCAACACCGGGCGTCATGGCTTTGCTGTCGCCAGACCCCTGCGCGATGAACAGGGCGTGTTCCGCGGCGTCGTGGTGGCATTGATTGAGCTCGATCACTACTTGAAGATTTTTCAGTCACTGAATGTCGGCGCCAATGGCAACGTCGCGATCTACCGCAACGATGATTTCAGACAGGTGCTGCGCTGGCCCGAGCTCAAGGGCAAGCTCAACGCCCCGCTGCCGCCGGGCAACCCGGCACAAATGGCATTGGCCGGCGGCAACAAGACCGCCACGATCGAGATTACCTCCTCCACGGATAACACGACGCGCATCTATAGTTTTCACGTGCTGGATCCCTACCCGTTCTTTGTCGCGGTAGGCGTCGCGCGTGACGACGTATTCGCGGGCTGGCGGCAGCGCTCGCTAATCGCGGGAATTGCAACGCTTTTGCTGGTGGGACTGTTGCTGGGGTTGCTGTATCGGATAGCGCGCACCGATGCGCTGCACGCCCGCCTGGCGGCCATCGTCGATGCCTCGAACGATGCCATTGTCAGCCGCGACGCCACCGGCAAGGTATTAAGCTGGAATCGCAGCGCCGAACGGCTGTTCGGCTATTCCGCCGCGCAAATGATAGGGCGTGACATCAGCGTGCTGGTTCCGCCCGCACAGCGTCACGAACTCAGAGTCGGTGAGGAAATGGCCACCGACTTCGGTGCGCGCTCGCACGACTCCGTGAGACTCACTAAGGATGGGCGCTTGCTGGATGTATCCATCAGCGCGGCCCCGATCAAGGACGCGGGCGGAACCGTCGGCGCCATCGCGCTGATTTTCCGTGACATCACCGGGCGCAAACAGGCGGAGCGCGCGCAGGCGCAACTCGCGGCCATTGTCGAAACCAGCGACGACGCGATCGTCGCCCGCGCACCGGACGACACCGTCATCAACTGGAATGCGGCCGCCGAACGCATGTTCGGCTGGAGCGCGGAAGAAGCGCTGGGAAAAACGTTCCGCAGCCTGCTCTCGCAGACACCGGAAGTCAGAACACAGGGCCGTTTCGAGAAGGTGTTGCGCGGGGAACCCGCGCCGGCGCCGCGAGACGATGTGCGCCGGCGCAAGGATGGCTCAACCATCCATGTGCAAACCACCATGTCGGCGGTCAGGGACGCGCAAGGCAAAATTTTGTTCGTCTCGTGCATCATGCGCGATGTGACCGAACGCGTGCTCGCGGAACGTCATATCGAACGCCTGGCGACCAAGGATACGCTGACCGGGCTTTCCAATCGCGGCATGCTGACGGAGCAGATGCGCAGCGCCATCGCGCGCTCCGCCCGTTCCCATACGCAACTGGCGGTGATGTTTGTCGATCTCGACCACTTCAAGGCCGTCAACGACACGCTCGGTCATGCGGCGGGTGATGATTTATTGCGCGAATGCGCCAGGCGCCTTACCGACTGCGTGCGTGAGAGCGATATCGTGGCGCGCCTCGGCGGCGATGAGTTCGTCGTGCTGCTCGCCGACATTACCGACATCGCCATCGTCACGCCGATCGCCGAGCGCATGCTCAAGCTGCTGACGACGCCATATCACCTGCAAGGACACGACGCGCAGACCTCCGCCAGTGTCGGCATTTGCTTTTATCCGGCCGATGGCGAAGACGTCACAACATTGATGAAGAACGCCGACATCGCGATGTATCAGGCCAAGGAGCTGGGACGCGACAATTTCCAGTTTTATGCCGAAGAAATGAACCAGCGCATGCTGCGCCGCCAGCAGCTGGAACGCGAATTGCGCGCCGCGGTGGAGAACCATGAATTTGTCCTGCATTATCAACCGCAGGTGGTTGTGGCCACCGGAGAAATCCAGGGGGCCGAGTCGCTGATTCGCTGGCGGCATCCGGTACGCGGACTATTGCCCCCGGCGGAATTCATCCAGGTTGCCGAGAAAACCGGTTTGATCGTACCCATCGGCGCATGGATCATCGACCACGCCTGCGCCACCATCAAAAAATGGCGGACCTCGGGCGTGGGCATACCGTATGTCGTGGTCAACGTTTCCGCGGCGCAACTGGAATCCGCATTGGTGGAGACCGTGCGCAAGGCGCTGGTCACGCACGATATCGAACCCCGCTGGCTGATGCTCGAAATCACCGAAACCATGTTGATGGCGCGCGTGGAAGAAGCCATTTCCATCCTGCGGCGCATACGCGAATTGGGCATACGCATCGCGATGGACGATTTCGGCACGGGTTATTCCTCGCTCAGCGTGCCGCAACGCCTGCCGCTCGACACACTCAAGATCGACCGCAGTTTCGTCAGCGCCATTGATGACGAAGCCAATAATGCGCGCGCCTGCGCCATTATCGGCGCCATCATCGCCATCGCCAAAGAGCTCAATCTGAGTGTGGTGGCGGAAGGCGTTGAAACCACCACGCAGCTTGCCTTCCTGCGCACGCTCAATTGCGATACCTATCAGGGTTTTCTTTACAGCGTGCCGGTGGACACCGTGACACTCGAACGGCAGCACGCCGCGCCGGTTAAGTCCGTGCTGAACGACGAACACGGCAAGGCCATCACCATGACGATGAAGGTCACCATGGAATTGCCACTCGACCCCTGATTAGCGCCCCGGCAATACCAACAGCCGTTTAAACCACCGGCTTTGCGTACTGCGGCAATGCCCCCAGCGGCAGCAATCCGCTCGGCGGCGCGGTGCGCGCCACGTTCATCAGCATCGCGATCATCGCGTAGTAGCCCACAACGCCGACGAGATCGACCACGCTTTCTTCGCCGAAGTGTTTGACGGCGCGCGCGTAGGTGGTATCCGACACGCCGCGATTTTTAAGCAACTCGTTCACAAAATCATAAACGATGGCTTCGTCTTTTTTCATTTTCTGCGGACGGCGGCATTCGGCCAGCGCATCAACCGTATCCTGACTCAGGCCGCCCTTTAACGCATGCGGCACATGCACCGCCCACTCGTACTGACACGACCAATCGCGCGCCGCCATCAGGCCGGCAAATTCCGCCAGACGAAACGGCACCTTCACGCCCCAGCGGATATACGCGCCCAGCGCCTGCGTCGGCCCGGTCAGCCCCGGACTGCGGATCATCGGCACAAACGGTCCGCGCACATCCTTGCGCGGCCCCGCTGAAATTTCCGCCGCGACTTTTTTCTGTGCAGCGGTGAGTTCTCCAGGCGCGATGCGCGGCAGACGCTCGCGCAGAATATCGACGCGCATTTGTTTCTTCTGTTTCACGCCGGGAGCGTATCTTGCGGTATTACTCATAATTTTACCTTTTAAAACAAATAGTTAACTAACGCCATTACTGCGGAACAATACCCGCATCCAGCATGATCTTGCGAAACTTCGGCACATCGCGATGCAATTGCGCGGCGAATTGCTCCGGCGAATTCACGATCAATTCGCTGCCGCGATTCGACACAATTTCCTTGATCTCCGGCGCATCAAACACGCGCACGATTTCGCGATGCAGGATGCGCACGATGCGATCCGGCGTTTTCACCGGCACAAATACGCCGTGCCAGTTGCCCGACGTTTCATAACCCGCGATGCCCTGCTCGGAAAACGTTTGCACGTCAGGCATCAACGGCGAGCGCTTGGAACTGATGATGCCGTAGGCCTTCAACCGCCCGGATTTGTAATGCGGCGCCACCACCGGCACCGACAATTGCACCAACTCCACTTCGCCGGAAATCACCGCCACTTCCGCCGGCGCACTGCCTTTGTACGGCACGTTATTCAGCACAATGCCCATCGCCGATTTAAAAACCTCGGTGCCCACCGCGCCATTCGCGCCGGCAACGCCGACGTTGATTTTTCCCGGATTAGCCTTGGCGTAAGCGACGAGTTCCTTCATGGTTCTCGGCGCAAACTTGATATGCCCCACCAGCGCCGAGCCGTTCGAGATCAGTTGCGAGACAGCAATGAAGTCGCGTATCGGATCGTACGGCAGGCTCTTGTAAAGTCCGGCGTTAATCACGTGCGTACCGTTGTTGCCGATGCCGAGTGTTAATCCGTCCGGCGGCGCTTTGGCCACCATGTCGGTGGCGATCACGCCGTTCACGCTTTGGCGATTATCGACGACGATATTTTGTCTAAGATATTCGCCGAGCTTGGGCGCCAGCAGACGTGCCGCGAAATCCGAGGGGCCGCCGGCGGGCGAAGGTGCTATCAGCCGCACCGAACGCGACGGGTAATCTTGCGCGGCACTATGCAATGCCGCCAGCGCGCTGCTGCCCAGTACGGTTGCCGCGCACGCCGCGCGCCACCTCGCACCAGGTAAATACATCATAACTATTTGTTTTTAAACAACTATTTATGAGGCGTAATAAGCGTCTGCTGCCGGCTTGGCACTCGACACGCACGGCGGATGCGCGTATTCCTTGCCGCGCCACGGCGGCGCGCGATCCATGTTCAGCGTTTGCAAAAAGGCCACCAGATCGGCGGATTCACGCGGCGTAAGTTTCAGCGGCTTCAACAGGCTTTCACCGTTGGTGTGTAGCCGATCAACATTCAACTCGGAATAATGGCGCACCACATCATTCAGCGACTGCATTTCGCCGCTGTGCATGTACGGCCCGGTGTAACCCACGTTGCGCAGCGAGGGCACTTTGAATTCACCGAAATTGCGATGTTCCGGTTTTACGTGCGTGGTTTTTGTGGCGCTTGCGCGCGTGGCATCATCATTGTACGGCCCCAGCAGATTGAATTTGCTGCCGGTCAGTTTTTTGATGCCGTCGTGACGGCCGCCATCGACTTTTTTACTGTCGCCATCGATAAAATGCGACACACCGACATCGTGAAACTCGCCGTTGGTGAACATCGGCCCAGTGTGACAGGTGCTGCAATTGCCCTTGCCGACGAATATTTGCAGGCCGCGCCGCGCCTCACGCGGGTACAACGCGGCCTTGGCATGGTCGCCACGCGCCAGCGCATCGCGAAACGTATCGAACGGCGTGTGTTCCGTCACCAGCGTTTCCTGAAACGCCGCCATCACCTTGCCCACACCCACCAGCACGGCTTCGTCGTCTTGCTTTGCTGGACTGACGCCAAAGGTTTTTTCGTAACGGCACGACAGATCCACATCGCGGCGCACGTACTGCGCGACATGGGAGGCGTTCGACGCGAGTTCGCGCGGATCGACAATCGGGCGCATGCTCTGCGACCACAAGCTATCCGCCGCGCCGTCCAGCGCGAACCAGCGATGATGGCGCATGTTCATCAGCGTCGGCGTGTTGCGATCCACCATCGCCTGCCCCTTGTTACGTTTGACGCCATCGGTCCAGTTGTATTCGGCAATGTGACAGGTGCCGCACGACACGTTTTCCTTGACCGATAATTTTTCATCGAAGAACAACCGCTCGCCCAGATCAACCGCATGCGTGTTGCCCGACACGCGATTGCTGACATCGGGCGTCCACTGCATCGGCCATGGGCCGTGGCTCAGTATCTGGTTGATTTCAGCTTTTGTGAATTCAATCACGCCCGGCTCGTTGGCCTGCGTCACGCCCGCCACCCACGACGCAAACACGCCGATCGCGAGCAAGGCGGCGAAAAGCATTTTTTTCAGTTTATTCATTGCAGCACCACGCTGGTTGTAATGCGTTCAGGCGCGGTGCCGGTATTACCACCGGCGCGCACCTCGAAAATATACTCCCATCGGCCCGGCATGTGAAACATCAATCCCTCCGCACGATATTTCCCCGCCCCGCTGCTGGTGACCGTGGTTTTGTAGTTCATGCCGTGACGATGTTCCGGCATGTGCGCATCAACGCGGACACTTTCGGGTGCGGCGGCGCCGTCCTTGGCGCACAGCGCGAGTTCCACCACGAAGTGCTGGCCGATGAGGATTTTTTCCGGCTGGGTACGGTAGGCCAGTGCATACTTGCCGGATTCAATGATCTGCGCCTTGCCCCCCTGCCCCCCCGGCAACTCGGGAGTACACGCCCAGGCGGCGCCGGACAGCATCATCAACAGCAAACCTCCCATGGTTCTCATGGTTCTCATGGCTTAAACATCCCGCTAAAAATTGCATCCCCGTTGCGATACGCGATGCGTTCCGCCACCTCGCGTGGCAAATCCGCCAGCCAGCCGCGCGACCAGTTGGCGTGCTCCACCACATAATGCCAGCGTTCGGCGGTGTAGGTATCGGTGCCGACCATGAAGCGATCCGGAAACTCCATCATCGCCGCGCGCCAATCGACATCCAGTTTACCGCCGGGGGCATGATCGTTGCGAAACGCCAGATCACACCACAGGTTTTTATGTTTTCGCAGTAGTTCGCGCACTTTCTCGGGACGCTCGAAGCCTGAATGCGCCCACAACACGCGTGCATTCGGATCCTGTTTGAAGATGCGTTCCACTGCATCGACATCCGAATGCGCGTGCAAAAAAAGTTTGTATTGCTTTGCCAGTTGCACCGCCAGCCGCGCCACCGGCGCATCGGCATCCGCGCCGAACACATGAAATTCGCCGATCGCGACGTAGCGATATTTTTTCAGCCGCTCCTGCAAATACGCGGCAACACCTTCGTCCTTGAACCACGTGCCGATGTCGGCGCGCGTACGATAGGTGCGCAGCGACGGCAAAATCAGATCGGGCGCTTCGGCGTACAACTTTTGATTGCCGTCGTCGTTGGAACTCGACACCAGCGCGCGCTTCACACCCGCCTTGCGCAGCAGCGCGATGGCTTCTTTCGGCGGCATGCGCTCCCACGCGTCCTGACTGTAATGCACATGCGCGTCAAAAATCGGCAGCGCATCGGCGGCGTGCGCCACGGGCATGGCCGCCAGCCACGCACCCAAACACCATCCAAACCACCGGCCAAAATTAGTCATCATCAAAGTTTATCAGGTTCATCACCCGGTGATCTATTCCGCGATGCGAAATAAAATCGTAAGCATTTGTTTTTATTGTTATTTTTTTGAAACCCCAAAATTTCACCGCGCGCGCACTGTTTGATACACTCAAGCGGTAGTG
>CAMDDY010000103.1 GCA_945893125.1 Bordetella parapertussis | reverse complement strand
TTTCGATATTCGATCCCAAAGGCAAACTGCTCGCGCGCTGGGGCACGCCCGATTGCGCAGCACCCGGCAGCTTCGCCGCGCCGCACGGTTTGGCGCTCGATTCGAAGAACGATATTTACGTCAGCGAAGTGACGTGGACGTTTGCCGTGAGCCGCAACCGCGCGCCGGCGGATTGTCATACGTTTCAGAAGTTTGCGCTGGTGGTTTGATGCTGGTGTAGGTGGCGGTGCGTCCGCGCGCCGGCATGACGACACACTCGCAAAGAAGGGAAATAAGTCATGGCGAAGACATTGGAACAATAATTCAGTGGGGTAAACCGTCGGCATAGCCGGGCCCCACTGAATTAACATGAATTGACCTTATCCCGCACCATCACCATAAAAAATTGAGGGACACCATGACATACAGAATCAGAAGGGTTGGACATCTCGTATTGCGCGTCAAAGACGTCGAACGTTCAAAGCGCTTTTTTTCCGAAATACTCAATCTACCCGTCGTTGCACAAAACGAGCGCGGCATGGTCTTTTTCAGTTCCGACGTCGAAGACAACCATCACATGCTTGCCATCGTGCAAGGTAAAGAAGGCGCGACCATGCCCTCGACAGAACACGTCGGCATGCAGCACGTTTCCTTCGAGCTCGGCAACTTCGCAGAGCTGCAAGCTGCCTATCGGCGCTTCAAGGACAACGACGTCAAAATTCACCACACCACTTACCACGGAGTCGCCAAGAGCCTTTATTTTTTTGACCCGGATGGCAATCTACTGGAAGTCTATTGCAACGTGCCACCGGAGGAATACAAAAAATCGGTGCCGAATCCTTACTCAAGATACGGCAGCATCGAGGACGAACTCGCAGGCATCATTCCGCAAAAGCCGGGAACCGTGGCGCCTTGAATTCCCTTGGCGGATTTAGCCTGCGAAGGGCGCATTAACCGAAGGACAATGCGCCGTATGGAGGGATGCGACCAAGGCATGCGGCGCAATGCGCTGCGCTTATTGTCGCCCTACGGAATGCGGGTTATGGGTTATCTGTAGTCTTGCGCCACTCGCTTAATAATGCGATTCAAAACTAACCGCATCCATGCGATTGATTTCGTGCATGTCGATGCTGGAAACACCGGTGGCGCGATCTACGGTGAACTGCATGCGCCGATGGCCGTCGTTGGTGGCGCGGATCGAGAGTAGTTCCAGGCCGTCTTTGCCGGTTTGCCACTCGTGCGAGCCGGCGAGTCCGGCGGGCGCGTAGATCGAATCGCCGGGGCCGACATTGTATTCTTTGCCGGCGTAGTCGCGCACGATGGCGGTGCCCTTCAGCACGTAATAAAACACTTCGATCGGATGCCAGTGCAGATGCTCGTGCAGGTTCGGGCCGAATTTGGCGTGGCCGACGCGGATGCGTTCACTGGGGAACTGCTTGCTGCCGCACAGCGGGCGCACGGTCTGGCCTTTGATGGCGCCGGGTGTGTCTTTGACCTGTTTTTTGTTGACGATGCGCATGGTGGGTTTGATTTTTTTCATGTTGCCGTCTCCGGGGTGGGTTGCAAAAAAATCGCAGGGAAAAATCCGATTGCCGGTGGAATTTTACCGGTGAATCGGCGATGATCGCTACTTGCACGAAGGTTAGGCTCACGCGGAAATCTGCACGTCGAAAAAACCAAAGAGGAAAGGCCTGAAGCCATGAGTGCTACAACTTTCGATTTCACCCCGCTATTACCCGCGGGCCTGCCGCCGGCGGCGGCGCGCTGGAACGGGCGCGTCAAGTTCGATTTCACCGGTGGCAACAATGATGCCGACGCGCTGCCGCTTGACGGACTGATTGCGGGCGTCACCGCGGTGCTCAAGCGCGAGGGGCGCACGCTATCGACCTATGGGCTGAACAGCGGCCCGCAGGGCTACCGGCCTTTGCGCGAGTTTCTCGTCGCCAAGTTGAAGGCTGATGCGGGCATGGTCTGCACGGCAGACGACGTTCTGATGACCTCGGGATCGCTGCAGGCGCTTGATCTGGTTAACGCCACGCTGCTCGCGCGCGGCGACACCGTGATTATCGAGGAGGACTGCTACCAGGGATCGATCAACCGGCTGACGCGTCTCGGCGTCACGCCCATCGGCATCCCGCTGGATCGCGATGGCATGCGCATCGACGCGCTTGCGAATGCGCTCGACGATCTGAAGCGCAAGGGCGTACGACCAAAATACATCTACACTATTCCGACTGTACAGAATCCGACGGGCACTATACTGCCGTTCGAACGGCGTCTTGACATGCTGTGGCTGTCGGCGGCACATGGCGTGCCGGTTTTCGAGGACGACTGCTATGCCGACCTGATCTGGTCGGGCGAGCGCCCGCCCGCGATCCATGCCCTGAGCAAGCACGGCGGCGTCATACACATCGGTTCATTCTCGAAGTCGATCGCGCCGGCGCTGCGGGTCGGCTACATCGTGGCGCCCTGGGACGTAATGTCGCGCATGCTTGCGTTGAAGACCGACGGCGGTTCCGGCGCGCTGGAGCAGATGGTGCTGGCGGAATTCTGCGCGGCGAATTTTGCGCGGCACGTTCCCACGCTGCGACGCAGCCTGCGTGCCAAGCTCGATACGCTGATGGAGTCGCTTAAGCAGAGTTTCGGCACGGCGGTGGAGTTCGACGATCCCAAGGGTGGCATTTTCCTCTGGGTCAAGCTCCCCGACGGCGTGGATACGTTGAAACTTTATCAGGCGGCACTTGCGGCTGGTGTGGCCATCAATCCGGGGCCCGAGCGGTCAGTGAACAAGGCCCGCGCGCGCAGCCGGCTGCGGCTGTGCTTCGCCAGTCCGAGTCACGAGGAAATTAACCAGGGGGTGGCAACGCTGGCCGAGGTGTGCCGCCGCGAGTTTGGCGTGGCCCGGTAACGGCGGGGCTGTTACTCGATACGTATCCCCGCGCCTTTGACGACTTTTGCCCACTTACTGATTTCGGCATTGATATATGCCGCGAATTCGGCGGGCGTGTTGTCTATCGGCTCCGCGCCGAAGGAATACAGCCGCTCGCGCGTTTCCTTCTGGCGCATGATGCGCGCGATTTCGTTACTCAGTCGCGTGATGATTTCCGGTGGTGTGCCCGCCGGCGCGAGGATGCCTGACCACGAATTGACTTCAAATCCCTTGAGGCCCGCTTCGGACATCGTCGGCACGTCAGGTGCGCCGGGCCAGCGTTTCAGCGTGGTGACGCCCAGTGCGCGCAGCCGTCCGCTCTGCACGTGGCCCAGCGTGCCCGCCATCGCGGCGAAGAACATCACCACGCGCCCGCCCATCAAATCGGTGTGCGCGAGTCCGGTGCCGCGGTACGGCACATGCACGGTTTTTACGCCCGCCATCAGGTCGAACAGTTCTCCCGCGAGATGACCCGCAGTGCCGTTGCCAGCCGAGGCATAGGTGATCTGCCCCGGTTTGGCCTTCGCGAGCGCGATGAGATCCTTGACCGATTTCACCGGCAGCGACGGATGCACCACCAACAGGTTGGCGGACGACACGCACAGTATGACCGGCGCGAAATCGCGCACCGCATCGAACGGCAGTTTGCCGCCATACAGACTGGGATTCACCGCGTGCGCAAACACGCCGAGCAGCAGCGTGTGGCCGTCCGCCGGTGATTTGGCCACCAGTTCGGCGGCGATGTTGCCGCCGGCGCCGGGGCGATTGTCGACCACCACCTGCTGCCCCCACAGTTCGCTCAGTCCGCGGCCGACCGCGCGCGCGACGAAATCCGAGTTGCCGCCCGGCGGAAATCCCACCAGTATGCGTATGGGTTTGGCGGGATACGGCTGCGCCGCCGCTGGCGTTGGCGCCAGCACACCGAAAACCGGCAGCGTTAAAAATGCCCATGCAACGTTCTTGAATGCCATGTTTTCCCTGCCTGCGGTGTGGTGTGTATGGTTGGTTAGCTACGGCGAAACCGTGAGGTCACCACAATAGTAGAATGGAATCGTCAGGCATCGCCGCACCGCCGTCAAGCAAAGCGCAACAGCTAGGCGCGGGTGTCTTGCGGGAAATTGTTTTTATACGAGGTCATATGAAATCAGCGATTCAGGTTTTTGTGTTGACGCCGTGGGTCATGTCACTGTGTGGTGTTTTTATGACACCCAGTCACGCGCAACCGTACCCGTCCAAAATTGTGCGCGTGGTGATTCCTTGGCCCGGCGGCTCGAATGACGCGGCGGGGCGGCTGACGTTCCAGAAAATCGCGGAATCGTGGGGGCAACCGGTGGTGATCGACAACCGTACGGGCGCTTCCGGTACCATCGGCGCCGCGCTGGTCGCGCGCAGCGCACCCGATGGCTACACCGTACTGGTGACTTCGCAGAGTCTGGTGATTAACGCGCACCTCTACAAGAAACTGCCTTACGACACGATGAAGGATTTTATCGGCATCACGCCGCTCGCCGCGCAGATCGGCGTGCTGGTGACGCATCCGTCGCTGCCGGTGAAGTCGGTGAAAGAACTGATCGCGTTTGCAAAAACAAAACCCGACCAATTGCTCTATGGCTCGTCGGGCGGCGGCAGTTTTCTGCATCTGTCGATGGCGCATTTTAATATTCTGTCGGGCACGCGCATGGTGCATGTGCCGTACAAGGGCGGCGACGCGGCGGGCATTTCGCTGATCGCGGGTGAAACGCAGGTGATGGTCGGCAGCACCGCCGTCGTCGTGCCGCTGTTGCCGGCGAACCGCGTGCGTGCGCTGGGCGTGACGTCGCCCAAGCGCTTGCCGCAAACGCCGGACATTCCGACCATCGCGGAGGCCGGCGTGCCCGGCTACGACTACGTGGCGTGGGTCGGCGCCTTCGTGCCGGCCGGCACGCCGCGCGCCATCATCGACCGGTTGCACGCGGAGATCAAAAAGGCGCTGGATACGCCGGAGGTGTCCGGACGGTTCAACAATATCGCGCTGAACCCGATGTTCACTACCCCGGAGCAATTCGCCGCGTTGCTCAAATCCGATTACGATAAATCAGCGAAATTGATTGCGGCGATGGGCGTAACCGCGAATTGATGCGCGTGGAGCGCGGACGGCGGCTTACCCTTTGCCGGTACTGCCAAACCCGCCCGCGCCGCGATCCGACGCGCCGAATTCATCGACCACGTTGAATGCAACCTGCAGGATGGGGATAACCACGAGTTGCGCCAGCCGCTCCATGGGGTTAATCACAAACGGCACGTTGCCGCGATTCCAGGTTGAAACAAACAACTGGCCCTGATAATCGGAATCGATCAGGCCCACCAGATTGCCCAGCACGATGCCGTGTTTGTGGCCCAGCCCCGAGCGCGGCAGTATCACGGCTGCGTAGCCGGGGTCTTTGATGTGGATGGCGATGCCGGCGGGAATCAGCTCGGTTTGTCCAGGTTTCAGCGTGAGCGGCGCATGCACGCACGCACGCAGATCAAGACCGGCTGAACCAGGCGTGGCGTACTGCGGCAGTTGATCGCGCAGACGCGCGTCGAGGATTTTTACGTCTATTTTTTTCACGGGAGCCCGATTGCGGCTAGCGCCGTTTTTTTCCGGTTTTGTAGAGCGCGGCAATACGCGCCACAATATCCTTGGCAACCACTTCCTTGGGCGCGCGCATCAACTTGTGCGTGCCGCTGTCGTCGAGCAGCATCACTTCGTTGTCGTCGGCGCCGATGGCGCTTTGCGCGAGATTGGCGACGATCAGGTTGACCTTTTTGCGGCGGCGTTTTTCGTCGGCGTAGTTTTCAAGGTTCCGGCTTTCAGCGGCGAAGCCCACGGTGAAGGGCGGCTTCGGTTGCGCCGCGACCCAGCCGAGGATGTCGGGGTTGGGCAGCAGCTTCAAGGTCAGTTGCGATTTGTCCGTCTTCTTGATTTTGTGTACACGCGGATTGTCCACGCGGTAGTCGGCGACTGCGGCGACGCCGATAAAAATATCGGCTAGTTTGGCATTCCGCTTCACGGCGTCAAACATTTCAGCGGCGCTTTGCACCTGCGTGACCGATGCGCCCGCAGGCAAGGGCTGGCTGCTCGGCCCGGAAATCAGCGTAACTTTCGCACCCGCGCCTATGGCCGCGCGCGCGATGGCGTAACCCATTTTGCCGGAACTGCGATTGGTGATGCCGCGCACTGCGTCGATGGGCTCAAACGTCGGGCCGGCGGTCATCAGCACACGCACACCCGCAAGGGTTTTCGGCGCGAGAAAAGCGGCTACGGCATCGGCGATGTCCTGCGCTTCGAGCATGCGGCCCGCGCCGGTTTCGCCGCAGGCTTGATCGCCGCTGGCGGGGCCGAGCAGCGTGACGCCGTCTTTTGCGAGTTGCGAGGCGTTGCGCTGCGTCGCGGGGTGATCCCACATCTGGCGGTTCATCGCGGGGGCGACGAGCAGCGCGCAGTCGCGTGCCAAGCACAACGTGGAGAGTAAATCATCGGCATGGCCATGCACGAGCTTGGCCATAAAATCGGCCGTGGCCGGCGCAATCACAATTGCTGCTTTGTCGCGTGACAGTTCAATGTGCGCCATGCTGTTGTGGATGCGCGCGTCCCACATATCGGTGTAAACCGGATTGCCCGACAGCGCCTGCATGGTCGCGGGCGTGATGAAGCCGCAGGCGGCCTGTGTCATCACCACATGCACGTCGATACCGTGTTCGCCCAAGCGGCGTACCAGTTCGGCGGCTTTGTAGGCCGCGACCCCGCCGGTGATGCCTAAAACCACTTTTTTGCTTGAAATATCAGTCATATAGAGCACTTTTAGCGTATCAAACGTGAGTGTAGCTGTACTGCCGTGAAATGTGAAATTGCGTGAGGCGTGAGGTGTGAGGCGTAAACCGTAATCACCCTGAGCCGTTCTTCACCCTTCATCCTCACTTTTACCCCTATGTCCATCACCGACTGGCCCGCCGACGACCGTCCGCGCGAGAAACTCCTGACCAAGGGCGCGGCGGCGCTTTCCGATGCGGAGTTGGTGGCGATATTTCTGCGCACCGGCGTTACGGGTAAATCCGCCGTGGATTTGGCGCGCGACATGCTGGCGCAGTTTGGTTCGTTGTCGGGATTGTGCGGCGCGGATCGCAGAACCTTCTGCAATATTCACGGGATGGGCGAGGCCAAGTATGTGCAGTTGCAGGCGGTGCTCGAAATGGCGCAGCGCGCACTCGGCGAAAAAATGAAGCAGGGGGTAGCGCTTAACACGCCGAAGACGGTGCGCGATTATCTGCGCTTGCGGCTGCACAATCGCCCGCACGAAGTATTTGTCGGCGTATTTCTCGACGCACAAAACCGCGTGCTGGCGGTGGACGATCTGTTCAGCGGCACGCTGACGCAAACCAGCGTGTACACGCGGTAGGCGCAGTGTAAATGCATCCCCCGTTGTAGCTTTTCCGATAGTGATCAAAGGGCAAATCGTTACCCGACAACGGAAAGTTGTTGGATGACACAATAGCCGTAACCCTGTCCGGCCCAATTCGCAACTAACCTATTGTATTGATATGGAAAACACTCCTCATGTTTTTGTTGACAAGGTATGCGTCCTCGTTGACCTACCCCATATGAATCTGGTGTTCGGCAGATACACAGGTCTCCGAACGCACAACAATCGTTTTCAACATCGGTACCGGTGGATTAACGTCACAAATGGAAAGGTGGGGGTCTGTTCTCACTTTCGGCGTTCGATCTTCGTTGAATACAATCCTTCAACATTAGAGTTCGGGCACAATATTTTTCCCTATGCGGATTCTTTGTTGGAGTCTGTTCCCCCAATCGTCAGTGCTGCAATTCGCAAAACACCAGGCCTCGATCTTGCCAGACGTCACTCTATTCTTCTTCGTGGAGGCCATAGCCGTTTAAGCGAGATACACTTGGCAGCAGATTATCTATTCCCGACCGACTCTGCCATGACATCGTTCATGCGCAATTTGCGGCGCAGTTGGAACTGGAGACGGCATAGGAAAGGTGATGATAAGAAAGATCGCTACGATACTAGCCGCTATATCGCGCAAACAACCTGGACATTTATTGCTTACGATAAGGGTGCCGAGGTCGAGCAAGACTCTAATCGGACACTGTGGGTGAAGATGCGTGCCCGTAAAACGTTCCGATTTGAGATTCGCATACAGCGGCGAGACCTCCGTAAACTCGGGCATCGTCTCCAACAATATTATCCTGGCCTGGGGCTACTCGATCTTAGTCACACGTACGATTGGCAGCCGCACATATATACGCTCGTCTACGACTTCTACATGGCCCGCATTCGGTCCATTCATCGGCACGCACGCGAGGATGCAGAAGCCGTTCCACTCTATCGTTTTCTCGCGAAGCACGGAGCCGTACCCGTTAATCTTCGTACGACCTCGTGCGAGTAGAATTTTAAGGCTCCACTAAGAAAAAACTCTTTATATTTCAATAAGATAGCGTAGTTACTGATAGGTTTTCGGCGTGATCGCGAATTAATCACCCGTTTCTCGCCCCGGAAATACCTCGAAATCCGTCCCTATAACCGGCAGCCGTGCTTCTAACGCGACATGCGTGCCGATGGTTACTGGATCGTTCTACGCAATCCTAGCCAAACGTCAGTGGTGCCTAGGCGATAATCACCACACTGTCGTAGGAAGGGACGCGTCAATCTGTGAAATCGAGGCAAGCGCGCGTAGAGCAAAATACCAGTTTCCGCTGTCCAATAGGTTGCCATATCGGGCTATTCTGATCGAAAGTATTAGTTCTAGTTTTTTCTCAGATATGCTCATGGAATGAACTCTCATCAGACTATCGATAAAAAGGTTTAACTTAAATTCAGAAAGGGGAGGCTGGGGCCGATACCAATGGGGCTATTATTCCCGCATGTATACAGTTGCCTGCCCAATGGATGACCGTGCCAATCCTTGTGCTCACGCTTACGGCGGCGGGGGCGGCAATGGCAATGCGTAAATTGATTGTGCTTATGCTGCTGGCGATGCTGCGCTAGAATGCGGCAGCAGTAGCGAACATTGCCAAGTGATGCGGAAAACTTTCGATCTATAGGACAGCGAATGAAATCTGACGCCAACGATCCGAGCGAAGATCGGATGCACAAGGCCATCCTGCGCTATACGACGCCTGTGGCGATTGTTGGCATCTTGTTCACGCTCCTCGTCCTTGGATGGGCGCTAACCCTCTAGCCCGTTCCATCCCCGCCGTAGCGCTTGTTCTGTTGGCGCTAACGGCCCATGCTGACTTGACCGGTAAGGTTGTGGCAGTAGCCGATGGCGACACCATTACAATCCTTGATGCAGACCATAAGCAACACCGCATACGCATCAACGGGATAGACGCACCAGAGAAAGGCCAGCCTTTTGGAGACCGGTCACTACAGAATATGGCGAGCATGGTTGCTGGCAGGGAAGTAACCGCCAATTGCCACAAGGCAGACCGCTACGGCAGGCAGGTATGCAAGGTATGGGTGCAGCCAGCAGACTGCTCGACGTGCGGCAAGACTCTGGATGTAGGTCATGCGCAGATCGTCGTAGGCTTAGCTTGGTGGTATCGGGAATACGCCAAGGAGCAAACGACGGAAGATCGCGGTCGCTACGAGTCTGAAGAAAACGAGGCTCGCTTGCGAAAGCGCGGTTTGTGGGCTGATACTGCGCCTGTGCCGCCGTGGTGTTGGCGCTGATTGGGCCATTGACCGTGACCGACTGCAATGTGCTGCTGGGGCGGATACAGCCGGATTATTTTCCGGCGGTGTTTGGCGCGTCGGGCAGCGCACCTCTGGATCGCGAGGCCGCGCGCGACAAGTTTTTAGTTCTATCTAAAAATATCAATAAAAACAATATCTTGCAATCCATTGAGGCCATAGCGGAAGGCTACCTGCGTATCGCCGTGGACAATATGGCGGCTGCATGGCGCACGCGCTCGACTTCGACAACACCTGGTATCCGCTCAACCACCCGACTTCGCCGACGCTGCCGGCGATCCTTGCAATCGCCGAGCGCAACCGGCTCGGGGGAAAAGCGGTGATCGAGGCGCTGGTGGCGGCGTTCGAGGCGCAGGGGCGGCTGCGGATGGCGGCAACCGCCATGACCACCGGCGCGCATTTTCACAAGCCGGGCATCACCGGCACCATGGGTGCGACCGCGGCGGCGATCAAGCTGCTGGGCCTCGATCGCACCCAGGCGCTGATGGCGATGGGCATCGCGGGCTCGCGCGCCGGCAGCCTGTCGGTCAACACCGGCTCGATGACGAAGTCCTCGCACTCCGGCCATGCGGCGCGCATGGGCGTGGAATGCGGGCTGCTCGCGCAGAAGGGCTGGACCGCCAGCGCCGACGTGTTCGGCCCGAAAGGGTTCTTCGACACGTTCTGGAACGGCGACGCGGAACCGCACCGCCTGGTGAAAGGTTTCGGCGCGCCCTACCGCATGATCAAGCCGGGCGTCGGCTTCAAGAAGCACCCGTCCAACTATTTCACGCACCGCCCGATCGACGCGGCGCTGGCGTTGCGAAGCGAGCACGGCATCCAGGCGGAGCACATCGACCGCGTCGCCATCCGCTTTCCCAATTTTCAATATGTGAACCGGCCGAACCCTGCGACGGGACTCGACGGCAAGTTCAGCATTCAGTACGCGACGCTCGTCGCACTGCTCGATGGCGAGGTGACGGTGGATTCCTTCACCAACGAGCGGCGCTTCGCGGCGGACATTCAGGCCCTGCTGCCGCGCATGGAATTTCAGGTCGACGCGGCGATACCGGAGGATTTCGACGAGACGTATGCGGTGGTGACGGTGACGCTCAAGGACGGGCGCAGCGTGCAGAAGAAGGTGGACACGCTGACCGGCTGGTGCGGCCATCCGCTGTCGCGCGAGGAGCGGCTGAGGAAGTTTTATTCCTGCGTCCGGCGGCGGCTCGCGCCGCCCGCCGCGGACGAGCTGCTGCAACTCGTGGAACGGCTCGAGTCCCTGGACAACGTGGAACGCATGATGACGCTTGTGAGGTGCTGAAAAGCAAGGCAAACGGCAAAAGGCAAAAGGCAAAAAGTAAAAGGTAAAAGAAAAAAGGCGGAAGGCGGAAGGCGAAAAGACCGTTGACTAGCTGGTTACTTTCTCATCCCTCATCCCTCCGCCCTCATCCCTCCAGAGGGCCTGTCCCCGGTCACCCCCCCCGTCGTCACTCAATCACTTTTTCGGCGCTGATCAGGAGCGATTGCGGAATAGTTAGGCCGAACGCCTTCGCGGTTTTGCGGTTGATGACCAGATCGAATTTCGTGGGCTGCTGGACGGGCAGGTCGGCCGGTTTAGCTCCCTTGAAAATCTTGTCAACATAAGTTGCGGAGCGGCGGTACTGATCGGGGATGTTCACCCCGTAGCTCATCAAGCCGCCAGCCTCCGCAAACTCACGGGGCGAGAATATCGTGGGTAACCGGTATTTCATAGCCAGTTCAGCGATCTTGCGATGTTGCTGGATGTAGATCCCGGTATAGCTCACGATGACCGCTTGGGCGTTCTCCTTCACGGCTGTGGAAAACGCTTTCTCGATCTCTGGCGGAGTCCGTGCCTCTACCGGAATAATCTTTATTCCGGGTTTCTGTGCGGCGGCCAGAATGCCCTTGAGTATCGCGGTATACGTCGAGCTGTCCGGGTTCACCAACAAAGCGACTCGAGCCGTCTTGGGCGCCATGGTGATCAGCAATTCGAGGAGTTTGGGGCTGATCTCATCAGATAAGCTGGAGAGGCCGGTGATGTTGCCTCCTGGCCGCGCCAGGCTCTTGACGAATCCGCTGCCGACCGGGTCGCCGGTGCCTCCCATGACAATGGGAATCGTGGCCGTCGCTTTCTGTAGTACGCGGATGGCGGGCGAACCTAACGCGACAATGACGTCAACTTTCAATTGAACCAACTCTGACGCCAGACCTGGCAGGCGCTCGTCCTTATTGTCGGCAAACCGCCATTCGATTAACAGGTTCTTGCCTTCAACATAGCCAAGCTCGCGCATCCCCTGCAAAAACGCACGTTCCCGGGAGTCGGGGTCGAGGGGAACTGAGCGGTGCTGCGGTGACAGGAACCCGATGTGCCAGACTTTGCCTTTCTGCTGGGCGTTAGAGCCGAGCGGCGCTGCGAGCACGCCTGCGCCAAGTGCAATGAGAAGTTTGCGACGATGGTTCATTCATCTTCCTCCAATTCTCGCGCCAATTATTCTCGCTTATCCTTTTTATCTTGCCTTTGTGGATAGGCAGTGAGCCTACGCTTCTGATAGTAGATGGTTTAGGGGATAGGGTTTTCAAGTGCGAC
>CAMDDY010000102.1 GCA_945893125.1 Bordetella parapertussis | reverse complement strand
TCCTCGGACTCGATATAGGGCGCGTCACCGAATGCCGCGAAGGTGAAATTTTGTGCGGTCGCGTGCGTGGCCGCATACAGCGCCAGTGAAAACAGCGCTCGTATTAAACGGTGCGCGGGGTGGCTCAATGTGGCTAGCGGCTCATTCGTAAGTACATGTTTTTATTAAACATTTTTAAGTTATGCATCGAGTGATTTGCGCAATTGATAGATCAGTTCGAGTGCCTCGCGCGGTGTCAGCGCATCGGGATCAACCGCTCTGAGCGTGCCGAGCAGCGGATGTTCCGCGGGCGCCGCCGGTTCTTCGCTTGCCGGTGTATTGATGTTGGAAAACAAATCGCGTTGTGGCGTCGCGGCGATGCTTTTTTCTTCCAGCTCCGCCAGATTGCGCCGCGCCGCGCGGATCACGCTCGACGGCACGCCGGCCAGTTGCGCGACTTGCAGACCGTAGCTTTGATTGGCCGGGCCTTCTTCAACGCTGTGCAGAAAAACAATGTGATCCTTGTGCTCCACCGCGTCAAAATGCACGTTGGCGACTTCGCGAAAACGAACTGCGAGCTCGGTCAGCTCAAAGTAGTGCGTGGCGAACAGCGAGTAGCAGCGGCTTTTTTCCACCAGGTGCCGCGCGATGGCCCACGCCAGCGCCAGGCCGTCATAGGTGGAGGTGCCGCGGCCGATTTCATCCATCAGCACCAGACTTTTGGGCGTGGCGTGATGGAGTATGTAGGCGGCTTCGGTCATCTCGACCATGAAGGTGGAGCGCCCGCCCGCGAGATCGTCCGCCGCGCCGATGCGGGTGAAGATTTGATCCACCGGGCCGAGCTTCGCGCGCGTCGCCGGCACGAACGAACCGCAATGCGCCAGCAACACGATCAGCGCCACCTGACGCATGTAGGTTGATTTGCCGCCCATATTGGGGCCGGTGATGAGCAGCATCTGGCGCGCAGGCGAGAGCCGCGCAGCGTTGGGTATGAATTGATCGACCTGCGCCTGCACCACGGGATGGCGGCCGCCGTCGATTTCGATTACCGCGTCGTCGGTGAATTGCGGCGCGCACCAGTCGAGCGCTGACGCGCGCGCGGCGAATGTGGCGAGCAAATCCAGCTCGGCGAGTGCGGCGGCGGCGCGTTGTAACGCGGGGATGTGCGGGGCAAGATCATCAAGCAGTTTTTCATACAACAACTTCTCGCGCGCCAGCGCGCGATCCTGCGCCGACAGCGCTTTGTCCTCGAAGGTTTTGAGTTCGGGCGTGATGTAACGCTCGGCGTTTTTCAGCGTTTGCCGCCGGCGATAATCATCGGGCACTTTGTCGCTTTGCGCGCGCGAGACTTCGATGTAAAAACCATGCACGCGGTTGTACTCGACCTTCAGCGTGCTGATGCCGGTGCGCGCTTTTTCGCGCGTTTCCAGCGCCAGCAGAAAGTCGCCGCAATTGGTTTGAATTGCGCGCAGCTCATCGAGTTCACTGTCAAAACCGTCGGCAATCACGCCGCCTTCGCGCAATACCGAGGATGGTTCGTCGCGGATGGCCGCGGCGAGCAACGTCGCCAGATCGTCCTGTGGCGCAAGATGCCTGAGGATTTCAATCATGCGCGGGCTGGTGGCGACCGCGATGACGGCATTCAGATCAGGCAGACGTTTCAGCGTATCGCGCAGGCCCGACAGATCGCGCGGGCGAGCGGTTTTCAGCGCCAGGCGCGAGGTGATGCGCTCCACATCCACGAAGGTGCGCATCAAGGTCTGCGTGTCATCGTGACAGCGCAAGGCGATCAACTCGCCGGACGCCGCCTGACGCGCGCGCGGCACACTGCGATCACTCAACGGATGATGCAGCACGTAGCGCAGCAGGCGGCTGCCCATGCCGGTGGCGCAGTAATCCAGCGTAGACAGCAGCGTGGGTGCCGGCTCGCCGCGCAGGGTTTCGGTGATTTCCAGATTGCGCCGCGTGGCGGGGTCCATGCGCACCCACACGCCCGACTGTTCGACGGTAAGTGCGCGCACGTGCGTGATGGCCGCGCCCTGTGTCGATTTCACATAATCGAGCAGCGCGTTGGCCGCGCCCACGGCGATGTTCAATTGCTCCGCGCCGAAGCCGGTCAGATCGTGCGTGCCGAATTGCGCGCACAGGTTGCGCCGCGCCGCGTCGAACTCAAAGTGCCACGGCGCGACACGCCGCACCGGTGCTTTGCCCGTGCCGAATAGCGCGCTGTCAAAGCTCTCCGGCGCGAGGATTTCCGCCGGACGCAGCCGCTCGATCTCGCCGTCGAGATTGGCCCATGCGGTTTCCATCACTGCAAAGCGCCCGGAGGCGAGCGACAGCCACGCCAGCCCCAGCATGTCGCGCACGCGGTTCACGCACAACAAAATATTGTCGCGCTTGTCGTCGAGCAGGGCGGTATCGGTGAGCGTGCCGGGCGTGACGATACGCATCACCTTGCGCTCGACCGGGCCTTTGGACGTGGCCGGGTCGCCGATCTGCTCGCAAATCGCCACCGACTCGCCGAGCTTCACCAGCTTGGCGAGATACTGTTCAGCCGCGTGATACGGCACACCCGCCATTTTGATAGGCACGCCCGCCGACGCGCCGCGGCTGGTTAACGTGATGTCGAGCAAGCGCGCCGCCCGCTCGGCGTCGTCGTAAAACAGCTCGTAAAAATCACCCATCCGGTAGAACAACAGCTTGTCCGGATGCTCGGCCTTGATGCGCAGGTACTGCGTCATCATGGGCGTGTGAGAAACGCTGCTGTAAGCCTCTGTTTTCATTATTTAATTTGGTGCGGTGATATCTGCATAAGCGACTTCTGGAGGAGACGCAGTAATATGGCGTATCGCATAACAAAGGCAGCCTGCGTTGATCATGTCGTTCATTTTATCGCACAGCATGGCGGGATCGCCTGCGGTTGACCACCCGGGCGAGAGATTTCGCGCGTGCGTCTTGCGTGGATTGCTCGCGACCGCAGTGGCGTGCTGGGGTCATGCCGTGGTTGCCCAGCCGTACCCATCGAAGGTGGTTCGAATTATCGTGCCGACGACGCCCGGCGGCAGCCTTGACCTGGTATCCCGGTTGGTGGCAAAGAAACTCACGGAATCGTGGACGCAGGGTGTCATTGTCGATAATCGCGCCGGCGCGGGCGGCGTGATCGGCGCGGATCTCATCGCAAAAGCGGCGCCGGATGGCTATACCATCGGCTTCATCGCCAGCCAGTTCACCGTGAGCGCCGGTGTCTACGCCAAATTGCCCTACGATTCGGTGCGCGATTTCACGCCGGTGACCCCGCTCGCTTCGGTTGCCTGGGTGTTGGTTTCAAACCCGTCCTTGCCGGCGCGCTCGGTGAAAGAATTGATCGCGCTGGCGAAGCAGCGGCCGGGACAGATCAATTATGCATCGACCGGCAGCGGCGGCGCGACGCATCTTGCGGTTGAACTGCTGAAAAGCATGGCGGGTATCAACCTGACGCACATCCCCTACAAAGGGACGGCGCCGGCGGTGAACGATCTGGTCGGCGGTCAGGTGGAACTGATCATTACCGGCCTGGCCGCAATGATGCCGCACATCAAGGCGGGGCGGCTGCGTATGCTCGCTGCGGTGGGCAGCACCCGTTCGGCGGTGGCGCCCGATTTGCCGACGGTGGGCGAAACCGTTCCGGGCTATGAGTACAATAACTGGTTCGGCGTCCTTGCGCCGCGCGGAACGTCCAGTGCGATGGTGGCGCTACTGCGCGAAAATATCGCGCGCGCATTGCAAGCGAGCGACGTGAAGCCGTTGCTGCTGGCGCAAAGCATTGAGCCGAGGGATGCCAGTGCCGAGCAGTTCGGCGAGATGATCCGGCAGGAAATCGTTAGATATACCGCGCTGGCCAAAAAGATTGGCGTCAGTGTCGATTGATACGCGATCAGGAGGAAACTCATGAAATATTTTTCAGGCGGCACGTTGCGGGCGCTTTTCCGCGGCCTGTGTTGCGTCGTGGTTTTCCACCTGACACCCGTTCACGCGCAACCCTGGAAGCCGGCGAAAAACGTTGAACTGGTGGTGCCGTTTGCGCCGGGCGCCGGCGTTGACGTGGCGGCACGAACCATTCATTCGATCTGGAGCGCGAAGCGCCTGGTCGAGCAGAGCAGCGTTGTCGTCAACAAGGGGGGCGGCGGCGGCAATGTCGGCTTGATTTATATGACACAGCATGCGGGCGACCCGCACTATCTCGTCGTCGGCTCGACGACCTTGCTGACGAATCAGATCGTCGGCGTGAGCGCCGTGTCGCACGCGGATTTTACGCCGGTCGCGATGATCCTTTCCGAGCACATTGTGTTCAGCGTGCGCGCTGATTCGCCGATCAAATCGGGCGCCGATTTACTGCAGCGCCTGCAAAAAGATCCACAATCGCTGAGCATTTCGATTGGCAGCGCGCCGGGAAACATCAATCATATCGCCATGGCCCGGGTGGCAAAAGGCGCGGGCGTCGATCCCAAGCGCTTGAAGGTGGTGGTATTCGGTTCGGCGGGCGAAGGCATGACGGCGTTGCTCGGCGGGCATGTGGACGTATCCGTGTCGACGCTGGGCGTGACCGTGCCGCAGATCGAGGCCGGCAAATTGCGCGCCGTGGGCATTACCGCGTCGCGGCGTCTGAGCGGGCCCATGGCGCAGGTTCCAACATGGAAAGAGCAAGGCATCGCCGTGGAAACCGGATTATGGCGCGGCATATTCGCGCCCAAAGGCATCACGCCCGAACAGGTCGCCTACTGGGAAGACGTGTTTGCCAACGTCAGCAAGTCTGATGAATGGCAAGCCATGGCCGGCAGGTTGTTCTGGGATGCGAGCTTCAAGGGCGGCCGCGAGATGCGCACATTCATCAGCGCGGATTACGCCACGTTCAGGACGATATTGACCGATCTCGGCATGGCGAAGCAGTAGGCGCCGCGCGCTAACCACCAGACGGTTCGGGTTTTTCAACGTGTAGTACGGAGGGCGGGGTGACGTGCATGGCTGACGACACATTGGCGGGCAGGCTGGGTAGTTTCGTGTCCGGCCTATCAATCGGGAATGTGCCCGGTGAAGTGGTCGAGAAGGCCAGGGCCTGCGTGCTCTACGCGTACGGGATCGGAATCGGCAGCAATAATCTGCCGTACGCGCCGGTCGCGCGGCGCGCGGTGCTCGAAATGGAGGGCGAGCAGCGCGACGGTGCGACGATGTTCGGCGACGGTCGCAAGACGACCATCGGCGGCGCAACACTCGCCAATGCCGCGCTTTTCCACGCGCGCAATCAGGAAGACACCAACGGCTCGACCCATGTCGGTCCGGTGATCATGCCGGTACTGACCGCGTTGCTCGAAGCCAGGGATTTGCCGATCGCGCGCCTGTTGCCAGCCGTGATTGCCGGCTACGAGGCGGCCGCGTTGCTCGACCGGGAATATGCAGGCAAGACGACCGCGGGCGGCTTTCGGGCCACACCGCTGTATGGCGCGATTGGCGCGGCGGCGGCGGTGGCGCGGCTGTATGAATTACCGGCGCATGAAACACAATCTGCGCTGGCGAATGCAGCCGGATTCGCCGGCGGCACGCTGCAGTCCCAGACCGACGGCAGCGACGAATGGCGTTACCAGGTCGGCATCGCCGGACGCATCGGTTTGATCGCCGCGCAACTGGCGAGGGCAGGGTCGGTATCGGCGCCGCGTGCATTCGAAGGCCGCGCCGGGTTTCTCCGCGCCTTCGCGAACGCGGACTGCGACGTCGCGGGACTGACAGCGGGGCTGGGTCGGGATTGGAGCATTCTCAAGGTTGCGTTCAAGCCTTATCCGCTGCCGGCCTGGAACCAGACGCCCGTCACGCTTGCCTTGCGTATGTGGAAGGCGATCGGCGGCAGGCCGGTGAAGCGCATCCAGGTGCGGATGAATCCCCATGAAGTCAATTACCCCGGAAAAAACGTCACGCCGCCTTTTGCCAACGCCAACGAAGCCAAATTGAGCATTTCGTTTTCGGTCGCCACCGTGCTGGCCCACGGCACGCCGACCTTCCCGCTGCTGCTCGACTACCAGAACGCGAAAACTGCGGTCATGATCGAGAGAATGAAGCTGATCGCCGACCCTGAGGTGCCGAAACTGTGCTGCACGATTGCCGTGGAATTCGAGAGTGGCGAATCATGGAGCGACACCTTGATGCGCGACGCGCGGGACTACAGTTTCAGCTGCAATGAGGTGGCGCGTCTGGTACGCGCGGTCGGAAGTGAAACCGGCGTGCCGGCAAAGGCGTACGGCTTGCTGGAAGATTTTGTGCATGGGTTGCCCGCAAATGGCTCAATACAACGGGTGGTGGAAAGTTTTGCGCTGATGCCCTGAGCGGGCGTCGAGCCGCAAGTCCGCGTTACCGGTGTTACCGGTATTTCGAGAGGCCGATGTCCAGCACGATATTGGTGTGATCATCCAGCGTGGCGGCACAGTCCGGCGGCACTACCACGCTGGTGTCGTATTCCTGCACGATCAGCGGGCCGCGATGCTGGCGGTCGGCGAGCGCCGCGCGCGCGAGTATCGGCGTCGGCAGCAGCCCATGCCGGCGACCGAAATAGACGTTGCGCTCGCGCGGCGTTGCGGTTGTGCCGTGACCGGTCGTCCAGCGCGTGTCCTGTCGCGAATCGCGGATGACCGTGGCAATCATGCGGCAGGTCACCAGTTCAAAATCCTTGTTGGGCCCGCGGTGTCCGTAACTGCGTTCGAACTCGTTTTCGAAGCGCGCTTCAACGTTGCGCAGTGCGTCACCGTCGATCTGCGCCGCATCGACCGGCACCGTGATCTCCGAGCTTTGCCCGCGATAACGCAGGTCGGCGAAACAGCGGATGGTGACGCGTGATGCCGGATAGCCTTCCCGTTCCAGGCGCCCGATAAGTTCCGTTTGCATTGCGCTGTATGCGGCCGTGATCGCCGTCAGGTCCGGGGCTGCGGTGGCGGTCAGCACGGTTCTCGATGCATGTTGCTCGACTTCGGCGCGCAACAGACCGTACGCACTGAAAACGCCGGGCGCCGGAGGAATCAAAACGGTGCGCACGCCGAGTTCGAGCGCGACTGCGGCGGCATGTATGGGGCCAGCGCCGCCAAAGGCCATCAGGGCAAATTCCGCCGGATCGCGGCCGCGCTCGACCGACACCGATTTGATGGCGCGCACCAGGTTGGAATTCGCGACCTGATGAATGCCGTAGGCGGCTTCATGCAGCGATAGCTTGGTCGTGCCGCTGATGTGTTGCAGTATTGCGTTTTCCGCGAGGTCGCGCCGGATGGCGAGCGCGCCGCCGGCCAGCGAATCTTCGTTCAAATAGCCGAGCACCAGATTCGCGTCGGTCACGGTCGGTAAGTCGTTCCCGCGGCCATAACAGGCTGGTCCTGGCACCGACCCGGCGCTGCGTGGTCCGACGCGCAACGAACCGCCGGCATCCACCGTGGCGATGCTGCCGCCGCCGGCGCCGACTTCCGAAACATCAATCACCGGTATGCGCAGCGCGTAGCCGTTGCCGCGCATCAAGCGGCTGCTGACCGAGACCGCGCCGCCGACTTCGTACTCGGACGCGCGCAACACTTCGCCGTGTTCAATGATCGACGCCTTGGCCGTGGTGCCCCCCATGTCGAGCGTAATCACGTTGCCGTGGCCGCTTGCTTGCGCGATTTGTGCTGCCGCAACGACACCGGCGGCTGGGCCGGATTCGATGATGGTGACCGGCCGTTCCGCCGCGAGCCCCGCGCTGATGAGTCCGCCGTTCGACTGCATCACCAGTATCGGTGCCGCAACGCCGCAGTGGCCCAAGCCCTCGCGCAAGCGGTCGAGGTAGGTGGCGATCAACGGCGCTACGTACGCGTTGACCACGGTGGTGCTGGTGCGCTCGTACTCGAGCATTTCCGGCAGCACCTCGTGCGACAGCGAAATGCGCAATGCGGGAAAACGGCGCTTCAAAATATTGCCGACGGCGATTTCGTGTTGCGGGTTGCGGTAAGCATGCAAAAAACACACCGCAATGGCTTCAATCGCCGACGCTTCGATCTGCTGAAAAATGGTTTCCAGGCCGGCGGCATCAAGCGGGGTGAGAATGGCGCCGTCGGCGGCGATACGTTCGCGCACGCCGAACCGGAATTCACGTGTTACCAGGGGAACGGGTTTTTGCCAATCCAGATCGTACGACATCGGAATGCGGATGCGGCGCAGTTCGAGCACGTCGCGAAAACCTTCGGTCGTCAGCAGCGCGACGCGCGCGCCCTTGCGTTCCAGGATGGCGTTGGTTGCCACCGTCGTGGCGTGGACGATTTCCGCGATCTCGCCCACGGGCATGGCCTGTTCCGCGCAAAACGCCTGCACGCCGCGAATGATCGCCTCGGCGTAGTCGGCGGGCGTCGAGGGCACTTTGCGCTTGTGCAACGTGCCGTCGCTGCACAGAAACACCAGATCGGTGAACGTGCCGCCGATGTCGATGCCGACGCGCATGGACGCTTCACCGTTAGCCATGATCGCTCTTTGCCGATGCACCGTCGTTTCGCAACTGTGCGGTCGCCGCGTGATCGATCCGCCATGGCGACGCGAGCACGCACACCGCGTAATCGCGGCGCGCCGCTTCGACCGAAACCTTGCCGTCGCGCACGTCGGTGAGCACCTGTTGCGGATCGCGCTCGCGCGGTTCGCCGAAACCGCCCGCGCCGGCGGTGATGTGGCGAAACGCCTGGCCCTGTTTGAGGCGCGAGGTAAACTTGGTCGGCATCTGGCGCCAGCCGCCGTCGTCTTCAGTGTCTTCGATCAGATTGTTGGACGCGGCGCCGGGCATCCCGCCCGCCAGGCCATAGGGCGGATGGCTGCGGCGGTCGGAGCGCAACTGAAACGTCGCCTCTGCGCCGAGAAATCGTAATTGGCGCACGACCGACATGCCGCCGCGCCATTTGCCGGCGCCGCCGCTGTCGGTTGCGAACTCGTATTTCTCGATACGGATCGGCGCTTGGCTCTCGACCATTTCAATCGGCGCATTGCCGATATTGGCTGCCGGATTGGCAACACCATCGATGCCTTCGCGTTCAAAGCCGCCGCCCCACGCGCCCATCAATGCCTCCCGGAACAGCACGTAGCGCCCGTCGGTGTCGCGGCCGCCGATGCTGTAACTCGTCGTGCCGCCTTCGCCGGCGGCGCGCGGCTTGAGCGGCACCGCCTGCGCGAGCGCGCCGAACATCGCGTCGATCAGGCGAAAACCGCTGATGCCGCGCGCGGCGACCGCCGCCGGACGGCGCGGATTAAACAACGATCCCTCCGGCGCGTGAACGTGTATCGGCCGCATGAATCCGGCGTTGTTCGGCGCGTCGGAACCCATGATCGCGCGGATCGAAAAATACACCGCCGATCGCGCAAACGAGAGCGTGGAGTTAATCGCGCCCCTGACCTGCGGCGAGCTGCCGGTCAGATCGACCTCGAGTTCGTCGCCCTTGACGTGCATCGTCACCTTGACCGTGACGGGCACGTTCGGCGTGATGCCGTCGTCGTCCAGTTGGTCGGTGCAGGTGTAGGTGCCGTCGGGAATTGCACTGATGGTGCGCCGCGCCGCGTGTTCTGAGTAATCCAGCAGTTCGTCGAAGCATTGCTCAAGCGTCTCGACGCCGTAGCGCGCGGCGAGTTCGCACAGGCCACGCTCGCCGATGCGGCAGGCGGCCTCTTGTGCGTGCAGGTCGCCGATCACGGTGTCGGGAACGCGCACGTTGCGCGCGATCAGTTTGAACAAGGTCTCGCAGCGCACGCCGCGCTCGTAGAGTTTGAGCACCGGGATCTGCAACCCCTCCTGGAAAATCTCGGTGGAATCGGCGGCGCTGGAGCCCGGCACGCGGCCGCCCATATCGTTGTGGTGCGCCACCAGCACCGCGTAGCCGAGCAAGTGGTCGCCGACGAACACCGGTCGGAACATGAAGATGTCCGGCAGGTGCATGCCGCCCTGGTAAGGGTCGTTAAACACCACGACGTCGCTGGGCGCCAGCGTGTCGCCGTACTCGGCGCGCACCGCGTCCATCGCATCCGGTATCGATCCCAGATGCAACGGCAGGCTCAAGCCTTGCGCGATCATGCGCCCGTGCCGGTCGCAGAACGCGCTCGACATGTCCATGGTGTCTTTCATGATCGATGAGTAGGCAATGCGCACCACCGTCAACACCATTTCATCGACTACCGATCCGATGCCGTTTTTGACGAGCTCGAGCCTTACCGGGTCGGTTGAAACCTTCTTATCCATCGGCGCGCTCACGCGCCGTTCCGTTGCAGGCGCGGCGTGCCCAGCCGGGCCATCAATCCGCGAATATCCACGAGCCTGTCCAGTGCAAGAATGTCATCCGCGATTCGTTGGCTTTCGCCCGTATCAAGAAAGGCCGTGTTGGCGTTGAACTTTTCCAGCAACTCGGCCGGCGAAAAGGGATTCGTCGAATCGCCGCGCACCCGCGGCACCTCGCGCACATGCCGCGTGCCATCCGTGAGCGTGACCTCGATCCAGCCGGGCATGTCCTTGACCTGATAGGCGGGCTCGACGGCGTAGCTGATTTTCGCCATCAGCTGGCGAATGTGCGGGTCGGCGGCGTTGTGCTCGGTAAAATCGGCGATGCCTGCCTCGCCGCGCGCCAGCATCAGCGCAACCGAAAACGGCAGGCTGAAGCGCGCGTCATAACCGGTCGCAGGGTTGAGCTTGTTTTCCCACGGCTCGCACACCAGATTGATCGCGCCCGGCGCAACCCGGCAGGCAATCGCGGTCACGTTGTCCGCCTGTATGTTTTGTTCGCGCCGCAGGGCCAGCGCGCAATCGAGAAAGGTCTGCAAATAATGACAGCACGGATAGAGCTTGGGCCGTATGTCGAGCATTTCCCATTGCTGGCCCAGCCCATTGAATATCATCTCCAGATCGAGTGACTCGCCGCGCAAAAATGAGTTGTAGACGCCCAGTTTTCCCTCGAACACACTGCCTGGCCCGCTGACGTCTTCGTGTGCGAACTGCGCGGCGATAACGCCGCACATCCCGCCCCAGCCCGCATGCAGGCGCTTTGATCCTGCGCCGGCCGGAACGCATTCCAGCAGACCCGAGGTGAAACTGCCGCTCACACCTACCGCATCGACGGTGCGTTGCAGCCCGGCTTTTTCAAGTTTGGCGGTAATCAGCGCGGCGCCGAAGGGCGTGGCCATCGACGTAGTATGAAAACCGCGCAGGTGAAACTTGTTCAAGGCAGGCATGGCAATGCGGATGGATGTTTCCATGCCCGCCACCAGCGCCGTCAGCATATCGCGCCCGGAGCAACCGGTGTGTTCGGCGACCGCAAGCGCCACTGGCACCAGCGCCGCGCTCGGATGCACAACCGATTCGGTGTGCGTGTCGTCGTAGTCCTGCCCATGGGCGAGGATGCCGTTGCACAACGCGGCGTTGTGCGCGGGCACTTTCACCTGCCCGCCGATCAGCGTGGCGTCGTTCGCGCCGCCCCAGCGCGTAATCAGCTTGAGCGCCGATTGGCCGAAGTCGATCCGGGTCGAGCCGATGCTGACGCCAACGGTGTCGAGCACCAGCCGTTTCGCTTTTTCAATGACCTCGGGCGGAATGTTTTCGTAGCGCAGGTTCTCGCTGAATTGTGCCAGGCGCTGTGCAATAGTCTCGGACATCAGGCACTCTTAGACTGCGGAAATTTCAAAACGATTCATGGCACGCGGATTGAAACCGGCTGCGGCGTACAGAATTCGCTGATGGCTAATGATCGATACCCACCACGTCATCAGCCTCGAATTCGTCCGGCACGGTGCCGTCTCCGGGGCCGGTCACCATGGCGGCCAGGGTGTCGCTCTGCTTGACGAAGTATTCCTCGCTGATCGGGTCATAAAAACGCTGGCCCAAGGCGACATCGCTGAATTTGATGCGGTAACGGGAAGGTTGTGCTGTCATAGAGTTGTCGTAGGGTTGTCGTATGAAGTTTAATGGAAAGAGTAGGGTATTCGGCTGTTATTCGTCAGAGGGTCGCCAGCACGGTTATCCCGCCTTCGTAGCTCCGGCGGCCACTGCCGCGCCCCGCCCCGCAATCCGCCCAAACACCGTGCCCGACACCAGCCCGGTGCCTGCCGCGTAGTTAAAGTAAAACAAGCCGCCGACCATTTCACCAGCCGTATACAGACCGGGTATCGGATGCAGATGCACGTCCACCACTTGCCCGGTTTCGTGATTGATGCGCAGACCACCGAAGGTAAAGGTGATGCCGCAGGTGACGTGATAGGCCTCG